>DASWJF010000298.1:0-1976 GCA_036397275.1 Actinomycetota bacterium | reverse complement strand
CGGCCGGGACGTACACCGGCTTGAGCCGGCGAGTGGCGCGGGCCGAGGGCAGGGCGAACTCGCCGCCGGTCGAGCTGGTGATGCGAGCCTCGCTCCCGGCCGGCAGATAGGCGAAGTCACTGACCCGGGAGAACACGTCTCGCCGGCCATCGAGCTCGAAGGAATCCGATCCCACCTCCACCCGGCAGGAGCCCGAGAGCGGGAGCACCGCCGCCTCGAACCCCTCAAGGGCGATGGTTCGGCGTGCGCCCGGAGAGAGCGCCATCACCCCCAACGCTGCGAACCCCCACCCGGCCCCCTCGGGGGTGAGGGCCACCGGGTCCGGCCCGTCGGCCAAGGTCCCGGCCGGGCGGAACAGGTCCGGCGAGGATCGCCCCGAGAGGGGCTCAGGCATGATCCATCAGGGCCAGGACCTGCCCTTCGTCGGGCATGGCATCCGCACACGCGAGCTGGGAAGCCACGTGTGCCCCGGCGGCGTTGGCGAAACGGATCGTGCGCACGGTTTCCCATCCCTCCAGGAGGCCGTGGCACAGGGCCGCTCCGAAGGCGTCCCCCGCCCCCAGCCCGCAGACCACCTCCACCGGGACCGCGGGCACCCGCTCCATCCGGCCGTCCCAGGAAACGAGTACCCCGGCCGGTCCGAGTTTCACGATGGCCAGCTCCACGCCGATGTCGAGGAGGCGCTTGGCCAGCTCTTCCGGCTCGCCCTCTCCGACGGCCACCGACGCCTCCTCGTGGTTCCCCACGGCGACCGTGGCATGGCGAAGGGCCTCGCGCAGCTGGTTCGGGGCTTCGTCGGGGGCGGGCCAGAGCATCGGCCGGTGGTCGAGATCGTGGACGGTGATCCCCGACCGGCCCCTGGCTTCCAGAGCGGCCATGGTCGAGGACCGGCTCGGCTCGTCGGACAGTCCGGTGCCGGTCGTCCAGAAGATGCGAGCGTTGCGGATCGCGTCGTGGTCGAGCTCCCCCGGTTCCACGTTCATGTCCGGGGCCTTGGGCTCCCGGTAGAACAGGAGCGGAAACCGGTCCGGTGGGTAGATCTCGCAGAACACCAGTGGGGTACGCAGACCAGGGTCGGTCCCAACGTACCGATCGTCCACGCCGAACTCTCGCAACGCGCGTCGCGCGTACACGCCGAACCCGTCGTCGCCGACCTTGGTGATAACCGCGGACCGGTGTCCGTACCGGGCCGCCCCGACCGCCACGTTCGTCGGGCTCCCACCGAGGGACTTGGCGAACGTGCGGACCTCGGCGAGAGGCACTCCGATCTGCTCGGGGTACAGGTCCACGCTGATCCGTCCCATGGTGAGCACGTCGTACGGCTCGAGCCCCGTCAGAACCCCCTCGCCTCCAGGAACTTCCGGTTCCGAGCCTGCGCTGCGGTCGCGTCGCTGGTCGGCTCGTCCGGCCCGGGGATCCGATCCTGCTCCACCACCAGCCACCCGGAGAAGCGCCGGTCCTTCACCAGGGAAAGGAACCCATCGATGTCGACGTCACCGGTTCCGAGCTCACAGAACGTGCCCCGGCTCCAGACCGCCTCCATCCCGGCCCGATCGGCGATCACCTTGTGGAGGACCTCCATGCGAACGTCCTTCACGTGCAGGTGGTTGATGCGGTCGCCCCAGTCTCCGATGGCATGCACCGGGTCTCCCCCACCGAGGAGCAGATGGCCGGTGTCGAGGCACAGGCCGACGTCGGTCAGCTCCAGAAGCCGGTCGACCTCGTGGGGGGCCTCCACGTACGTGCAGGCGTGATGGTGGAACGTCGGCTCGAGACCTCGGCCCCGGCACCGGTCGACCGCTCGCTTCACCCCGTCGGCGAGGCGTGACCATCCCGAGGCGTCGAGCCCGATCTCCGGCAGATCCTTCCCCCTGCCCGGGTTGGCCACCCGAGCCGGCGAGCCGGCATCGGCGAGGGTGGGCTTCGGAGGCTCAGGCCCCGAATCGGCCACCGCGGAGAAGACGTCGAGGGTCTGG
>DASWJF010000297.1:0-6019 GCA_036397275.1 Actinomycetota bacterium | reverse complement strand
CGGGACCACCCGCTCCGAGCAAGGATCTTCAACCAGCTCGGCCTGTTCGACGTGTACGGGTCGTGGTGGTTCACGTTGATCTACACGCTGCTGCTCATCTCGCTCGCCGCCTGCCTCTCCCCCCGGACCCGGGCCCTGGTCCGAAACGCCCGGGCCAGGCCCCAACCGGCTCGCGAGCTCGACGCCATGCGGCACTACGCCGAGCGGGCCGTGCCGGTCCATCCCGACCGGGCCATCTCGGGGGCGCGACGCGTGCTTCGGCGGCGGATGTTCCGGGTGTCCCAGGGCAACGGGGCAGGACCGCCCTCCTTGGCCGCCGACAAGGGGCTGGCCCGAGAGGCCGGCAGCCTCCTGTTCCACTGGTCGTTCCTCCTGATCCTCGTGGGGATCGTGTGGGGCAAGGGCACGGGGTTCTCCGGCCGGGTCGCGATCGTCGAGGGCGAGACGTGGACCGAGGCCCACGCGAACTACGACGGCCAGATCCGGGAGGGGCGGTTCTTCAACGAGGACCACTCGGGGATCCGGATCCGCGTCGACGACTTCACTGCCACCTACCGCATCCCGTCCGGGCAGCCCGAGGACTTCGTGACGCGCGCGGAGCTCTCCGACTCCAACGGGAACCACGCCAGGACCGTGGACATCCGGGTGAACCACCCGGCAGGGATCGATGGGGTGAAGTTCTTCCAGTTCGGGTACGGGTGGGCACCGGTGATCGACGTGCGCATGGACGAGAAGCTCATCGCGTCCGGGCCTGTGGTTTGCACGCAGGGCCCTCGTCCCAAGGGCGTGAGTCCTCTTCAGCTCCCTTGGGAGTGCGTGGTGAAGTTGCCCTCCCTCCGCCCGCAGGTCGGGATCGAATTCCAGCTCTGGCCGGACAGCCGGGCGTTGTACGCCCTCCTGGAGACGGGAATGGCCATGCCCATGCTGACCGAGTTCGCCCCGGTCATGGCGTACACGGCCTACCGAGGCGACCTCGGGCTCACCGTGCCCCAGAACGTCGGAGTGCTCGACAAGGCCCGGCTTACGGAATGGAGGACGGGCGTGGTGGGCGCGGGCCAGACCATCGACCTGGCGACCGGCAAGGTCGTCGAGCCGAGGCCCGCAGGGATGGTGCACGGCGACGGTCTCTCCATCTCCTTCCGGGACCTGAAGGAGTACACGGTGCTGCAGGTGGCCAGGGACCGCGGCCTGTGGATCATGCTCCTGGCGGCTATCCTGCTGCTGGTGGGGTTGCTGCCCGCGCTGTACACCTCCCGGCGCAAGGTGTGGGTCACGGCCGAGCCGAACGGGTCGGGAAGCGTGCTGAAGGTCGGCGGCTTCGCCCTCCAGCGGAGGAGCCAGTTCGAGGAGGAGTTCGCCCGGCTCGTCGACGAGCTGGCGAAGGCCTCGGGAGAGAAGGTGGGCACGTCGTGAGCACCGAGCAGTGGACCCGGCTCTCCACCGACGCCTTCAACGTCGCGTTGTTCGCCTACGTCGCCGGGATGCTCGGCTACTTCCACTACCTGGCGTTTCGGCGGCAGCCGGTGTGGCGCCTGGCCAGCTCGGCGGCGTTCCTCGGCCTGGCGGCGAACGCCGTGTCCGTGGTCGCCCGGGGGTTCGCCGCCGGACGCGTGCCGTGGGGCAACATGTACGAGTACTCCTCCCTGCTCGCGCTCCTCGTCGTGGCGGGCTACCTGTTCGTGGTCGAGGGCGTTTACAAGGTCCGGGTGGTGGGCGGGTTCGTCCTGGCCTTCTCGGTGCTCACCATGGCCGTCGCCGTGCTGTTCCTGTACGTGGGACCGGCTCCCCTGGTGCCGGCGCTGAACTCGTACTGGATCAAGATCCACGTGGTGGCGGCCATCACCGGGTCCTCGCTGTTCGCCCTCGGTGGGGTCATCACCATCCTGTACCTGGTGAAGGATCGGCGGGAGCGGCGGGCCGGGGCGGCGCTGGCACCCGTGGCGCCGATCATGGGTGGGGCCGTGGACCTGGAGGACGCGCCGCCCCACTTCGAGGCCGGCGCCGACGAACCCGTGGGGGACGGAGCCACGCGGCGCGGTCTCCTCCCCCCTGCCGCCACGCTGGACCGAGTGGCCTATCGCACGATCGCGTTCGCCTTCCCCATCTGGACATTCGCCGTGATCGCCGGGGCCATCTGGGCCGAAGAGGCGTGGGGCCGATACTGGGGGTGGGACCCCAAGGAGACGTGGTCGTTCATCACCTGGGTGATCTTCGCGGGGTACCTCCACGCCCGGGCCACGTCGGGGTGGCGGGGCCGTCGCGCCGCCGTCATCGCCCTGGTGGGGTTCGCGTCGCTGCTCATCACGTACTACGCGGTGAACCTGTGGATCGTCGGTCTGCACTCGTACGCGATGGGCGTCTTGGCGCTTCCCGCGACCTTGCTGAACGGTGCTACAGTGCGGCGCCGGGCCGCGCCTTCGGCCCCTCACGATGCGCGGGAAGAGGAGTAGGGGGATCGTGCGGAAGCTGTCGCGGCTGGTCCCGGGCGGGATCGCCCTGGCCCTGGTCGCGGCGGCTTGCGCCCCCAACGCCTCGCAGGACTCGCTCCGGCCGGCCGGCCCTTACGCCGAGAAGATCGACAACCTGTTCAAGCCGGTCTTCTGGATCGCCACGCTCGTCTTCTTCGTCGTCGAGGGCCTGCTCCTGTACCTCGTGGTCCGGTACCGGCACCGGAACGGTCGCCAGGGCATCCCGCCGCAGGTTCACGGGAACCAGCGCCTGGAGATCGCGTGGACCATCCTGCCGGCGCTGATCCTGGTCGGCGTGGCCGTCCCCACCGTCTCCACCATCTATGACCTGGCCGCCCAGCCGACCGGCCGGGTGCTGAACGTGAGCGTGATCGGGCACCAGTGGTGGTGGGAGTTCGACTACCCGGACCTGAATGTGAACACCGCGAACGAGCTGGTCATCCCGGTAGGCCAGCCGGTGTACCTGTCCTTGTGCGCCGCGGGTGCGGGCTACGACAAGCAGCCGGCGCCCAACGACTGTCAGGATGTCTCCGAGATCATCGGCGACAGCGTGATCCACTCGTTCTGGGTCCCCAGGCTGGGCGGCAAGCAGGACGTCGTGCCGGGACGGATCAACCACCTCCTCATCCAGGCCGACCGGGCGGGGGTATACCCGGGCCAGTGCGCCGAGTTCTGTGGCCTGTCCCACGCCTACATGCGCTTTAGCGTGGTCGCCCAGCCCCGGGACGAGTTCGACGCCTGGGTAGGCGGACAACAGGCGGATGCCGCGACCCCACCTGGGGGTTCGTTGGCCGCGACGGGATTGAACGAGTTCCTGAATGGGCAGTGCATCGCGTGTCACGCCATCCAGGGGACGGACGCGGCGGCGATCGGCGGCCCGAACCTCACGCACCTGATGAGCCGCACCTGCTTCCGCGGCTGCACGATGCCGATCAGCGCGGCGAATCTCAAGCGATGGCTCCGGAACCCGCAGGCGGTCGAGGCGGGCTCGTGGATGCGGCTGAACCCACCCCTGACCGAGGGCCAGATCAAGTCGTTGGTCGCGTACCTGATGACGCTGACGTGATGGAGACCGTGCGGACATGGCGAGCGTGAGCCTCCTCGCGGAAGGCGGGAGGGGCGGCCGGCTGCGCCGGCCCACCGCCACCACGGGGTTCTGGAGCTGGATCACGACCGTGGACCACAAGCGGATCGGGATCCTCTACGGCTTCACGGCGTTCCTGTTCTTCCTGATCGGCGGGATCGAGGCGCTGCTCATCCGGCTCCAGCTCGCGCGGCCCGACGGCACGGTCCTGTCGGCCGAGGCCTACAACGAGTTCTTCACGATGCACGGCATCACGATGATCTTCCTCGTCGTCATGCCGCTCTCTGCGGCCTTCTTCAACTACCTGATCCCCCTTCAGATCGGTGCCCGCGACGTGGCGTTCCCCCGGTTGAACGCCTTCACCTACTGGGCCTTCCTGGCCGGCGGCCTGTTCATCTACTCCAGCTTCTTTCTGGGCGGCGCGCCGAACGCGGGGTGGTTCGGCTATGCGCCCCTGTCCACGGTCGAGCCCGGCAACAACATGCTGTTTTACGCGCTCGGGCTGCTCATGACGGGCATCGCGTCCACGGCCTCGGCGGTGAACCTGTCCGTGACGATCATCAACATGCGGGCGCCCGGCATGACGATGTTCCGGATGCCCGTGTTCATCTGGATGGGCCTGGTCGTCCAGCTCCTGCTGGTCTTCGCCCTGCCGATCATCACCGTCGGGCTGTTCCAGATGCTGTTCGACCGGCGGTTCGGGACCCACTTCTTCGACCCGGCTGCGGGGGGCGATCCCGTGTTGTGGCAGCACATGTTCTGGCTGTTCGGCCACCCCGAGGTCTACATCCTGGTCCTGCCGGCCATGGGGATCGTCTCGGAGGTGCTGCCGGTGTTCGCCCGCAAGCCCCTGTTCGGCTATCAGTTCGTGGTGTTCTCCGGCATCGCCATCGGGTTCATCGGGTTCGGCGTGTGGGCGCACCACATGTTCGCGGTCGGCTTGGGGCCCGTGGCGAACACGGCCTTCGCCGTCTCCACGATGATCATCGCGGTGCCGACCGGCGTGAAGATCTTCAACTGGCTCGGCACGCTGTGGAAGGGCGACATCCGGTTCACCACCCCCATGCTGTTCGCCATCGGGTTCATCGCGCAGTTCGTGGTCGGCGGGTTGTCCGGGGTCACGCACGCGGTGGTCCCGGCCGACTACCAGCAGACCGACACCTACTACATCGTGGCGCACTTCCACTACGTGCTGGTGGGCGGGGCGATCTTCGGCCTGTTCTCGGGGATCTACTACTGGTGGCCGAAGATGTTCGGCCGGATGCTCGACGAGCGCTTGGGGAAGATCCAGTTCTGGAGCATGGCCATCGGGTTCAACCTCACCTTCGGACCCATGCACATCCTGGGCCTCCAGGGGATGCCCCGGCGGATCCAGAGCTACCCGGCCTCGCTGGGCCTCGACTTCTGGAACCTGGTGGCCACGGCGGGAGCGTTCGTCATCGCGGCAAGCGTGCTCCTGTTCATGGTGATCGCGGTGAGGAGCTTCCGGCGGCCCAAGGACGCGGCGGCGGACCCGTGGGACGCGCGGACCCTCGAGTGGATGACCTCGTCGCCGCCGCCGGCGCACAACTTCGACGAGATCCCGATCGTGCGGTCGCTCGACGAGCTGTGGCACCGCAAGTACGCCGAGACCGAGACCGGCGTGGTCGTATCGGTCCCGGCGGGCGGCTCGGGGACGGGGGAGGGCCACGGCGGCGGAGAGGGGGTGGGCCACGGGATCCATCTCCCTGGGCCGTCCTATTACCCGTTCGTTGCGTCGGTCGGGCTTCCCCTCATCGGGTACGGCGTGATCTTCCAGTGGTGGATGGCCGTGGTGGGCGTCGTGGTCCTGCTGGCCGGCCTGTACGGGTGGGCCATGGAGCCCTCGGCGGAATGAGGAGCCGATAGTGGCGCTGGCCGGACACGCGGTGGAGAGTGAGCACGAGGCCACCAGCACCGGCCTGCCCAACACGAAGCTCGCGATGTGGCTGTTCCTGGCGTCCGACTGCCTGCTGTTCGGGGCGCTGATCTCGAGCTACGTGCTGTACCGGGGCGCCAGCGTCACCGGCCCGTATCCCGGCGAGGTCTTCGACATCCCGTACACCTCGGTCAGCTCGTTCGTGCTGTTGGCCAGCTCGCTCACGATGGTCCTGGCCTTGGCGTCGGTGCAGCGAGGGGAGCTGGGGCGGGCCCGGGTGTGGCTGCTGGCCACCGCGCTGCTCGGCATGACCTTCGTGGGAGGGCAGGTCTACGAGTTCACCACGTTCTACCGGGATGGGCTGTCGCTCTCCACGAACCTGTTCGGTACCACCTTCTACGTCCTGACCGGGTTCCATGGCACCCACGTGGCCATCGGCATCCTCATGCTGCTCACGCTCGTCGCGATGTCCTTCGTGGGCATGGTCACGCAACGGAACAGCATGGCCGTGGAGCTGGTCGGGCTGTACTGGCACTTCGTCGACATCGTGTGGATCGTGATCTTCACGGT
>DASWJF010000296.1:0-3277 GCA_036397275.1 Actinomycetota bacterium | reverse complement strand
GCGCCACGCGAGCTGGATCAGATAGACGCCCGAGGGCGGCCGCCCCGCCCGCACCTCCAGCTTGGCCACGCCGGCCTCCCGGCGGGAAAAGGCCCCATACAGGCTGGGGAGGTAGGAGATGAACAGGGCCAGGAACCCCAGGCCCACGGCCGCCTCCGTGAACATCAGGACCTCCGTCGGCAGGTCGTGTGGGCGTTCGAACCCCAAGGTGAACAGCCCGGAGCCGGACGCTCCGAAGGACCGGCGGAGCGGGTAGTTCCCCAGGCCCCAGTACATCGCCGTGTAGCCGGTCAGAACCATGGCGAGCCACAGGGCGAGCAGGGTGAGGAGCGAGACCGGCGCGTAGAAGGCCATCACGGCGTCCCGGCGCTCGTACTCGCGGTGTGGGTGGGCCCGGAGCCAGAAGACCCGCCTCACCAGCATGAACACGGCGCGGGCGAGGTAGGCCTGGAGGGCCCGGGGGACCAGGAACACCCGGATCGCGGAGCGGAGCGTGAACAGGACGAGCGCTGCGCCCGCGACGAACGCCAGGATGTTCAGGAGCACCACGGCCCGGCGAGCTTACCCTCAGCGGGCGACCGGCTCCTCGCGGAGCAGGTCCTCGACGCGAAGTCTCGAGAGCTCGTACCACAGGTCCGCCCCCATCACGCCACCTCCCGCTCGATCGCGGCCGCGAACAGGTCCATGGTCTGGACCCATCCCTCGGCGTAGCCCTCCATGGCCTCCACGGCCTTGGGACCCAGCCGCTCCCAGCCCCGGTGCTCCAGCTCTACCAACGTTCCGGCACCGTCCGGCGTGAAGCGGATCTCGACCTCCGTGGGCGGGTCGGGCCGGGCGTGCGGCTTCCAAGCCATCACGAACAGGGTGGGGGGCTCCCAGGCAAGGATCTCGCCCCAGGGCAGCGCCTCGCCGTTCGACATGTGCTCCAGGATCTGGCCGCCCACATGGCCCTGGACCTCGACCCGCTCGGCCTTGACCCCTTCCCCCTCGAAGTCGTACACGGCCCGGGCGTGGACGTCCAGGGGCCACCAGGTCGTCATCTCGTCGGTGAACACCCGAAAGGCCCGATCCGGCTTGCACCGAACTGTGACCGACCGCCGGACCGGCTCCACGTCGCTCATGTCGTCCTCCCTTCCTCCTCGCCCTCTTGAGGCCCATCTTCTGCGCCGTCCTTGAACGAGGCCAAGGCGGTGTCCCAGTACGTCTCTAGGTAGGTGCGGAGCGCCGAGAGCCCTGCCGCATCGACGCTGTACAGCCGCCTCGTCCCCTCTCGCCGGTCCCGCACCAGTCCCGCCCCCTTCAGGACCCGAAGGTGCTGGGAGACCGCTGGGCGGGTGACGGGGAGTTGCCTCGCGATCTCGCCGACGGGCTTGGCTCCGCCCCGCAGGAGCTCGAGGACGGCCCGCCGGGTGGGGTCACCTAAGGCGTCCAGCACGCTGGCCGAAGTAGCTTGGTAAACCATGACTTACCGTAAGTTACCACTTACCGAGGCTAGAGTCAAGACGAGCCGGGGCGATGCACCCTCCCTTCACAGAGTGACATCTTGCTAGTTCAGTAGAGCTATCCGGCCATTTTTCCGAGTGTGCCGGGGGAGGGCTTTCGGGCGCCCGGGCGGACGCCCCGGGGGAGGCCGGTCGCCTTAGGTGCCATAGGACGGATCAGCCGCCGTGGGCGTGAGGCTGCGCCAACGCCTGCCGTAGGGCCAGGTTCAAACACTCGTAGCAGATGGTAAAGAGGCAGTCCGGTCCCTCGCAGAACGCACAGACATCGGTTTTCGCTCCGCACCGGGAACAGGCTTGCCAGCCCGAGGTCTCTTCGGTCATGTCCGCTCTTCCTTCTGCCCGGACGAGTCCCCGGCCTCCCGAAGCTCCAGTGCCACCTTCGCCGCGTCCTGGACGGTGAGGAGTCCGACGAGCCTCCCGTCCGAGGTGGTGATGGGGGAGCTCTCGACGTCGTGGTCGATCATGAGCTGTGCCATGTCCTCGATGGCGACGAAGGGCCGGAATGTGCTCGGTCCTGGCCGCATGGCCTCCTCGATCAGGAGGTCCGGATCGGCATCGAGCTCCTTGGCCCGGAGCAGCCCGAGGACGACTCGCTCCTCGTTCAATACCACGCAGGCGTTCCAGTCGCCGGCCCGGACCCACCCCCTTACGTCCCCGAGCCGCTCGTTCAGGAAGCACGTCGGGACGTCCCTTCGAGCCACGTTCCCAGCGCGCGGGCGCTCGGCGTTCGTGCCTTCCGTGGGGAGCCCGGCGGCCAGCCAATCCAGCTTGCCCTCCACGTAGTCGTAGACCTCCTCGAACCCGAAGCTGGCGAGCCGCCACGCGGCCCGTGGCGAGAGGTCTCAGGCCGAGTCCCAGCAGTACACGATGACGGGGCGGGCCGGATCGAGGATCTGCCGGGCGTCCGTCTCGAGCCGGCGAAGGGGCAGGTTGAGGGCCCCCGGCAGATGATCCTCCTCGTACTCCTTGTCCGGCAGAACCTCCACGAGCTGGGCTCCGTCCTGCAGGAGCCGTCGAACCTCGTCTCGGTGGATCTCCCGCGGCCTCACTACCCGTGGGGCTTCTTCCTCTTCTTCTTGGATCTGCCGCCGCATCGCTACCCCCTCTGCCGGCTCGGTGGCGTCGTCGTTGCCTCGAGCTTAGTCCCTCCTGTCCCCGAGTCCGCCCTCCGGGGGTTGACGCCCGACGAAGCCAAATGGGCCATACTGCGTCGTGGAACGAACCGCGGGACGCGCGGGCAGCGATCGGCCCCCGCTCGATGAGAGGGGGGAAGATCCCCTGACTGCGCATTCGAAGCTCCTCCGCATGCTTGCCGTAGTCGCGCTGTTTGCCTTGGTAGCCGCGGCGTGCGGTGGGGAGGAGGAGGGAGCGGAGCCCACGCCGCAGTTCCAAGGCGAGAGCCTGCTGATCTGGGCGGACGAGACCAGGGCCCCGGTGCTCCAGCCGTTCGCGGACCAGTTCCAACAGGCAACGAGCGTGTCAGTCAGACGGGCCAGTCCGATCAACGCGGCGTCGCAGTTCACCCGCCACCCCGCGAAGTCGCGCCAGGCCTGATCCCGGTCGGGCTTCATGGCCACGCCGGCCTGGGCCAATCGATCGTATGCGGCGTCGAACTCGTTACGTGAGATCGAGATGGGGTCGGTCGGCGCCGGGTCGTCCGGGACGGCGATCCAGAAGAACTGCGCGATGTGCCGAAGGCACAGGTACCCGGAGCGGATCATGAACTCGGCCTCGGGCGTCCGGGGGGCGTCGACGCTCGAGACGTACAGGGACGC
>DASWJF010000295.1:0-4576 GCA_036397275.1 Actinomycetota bacterium | reverse complement strand
TTCGCCGGGTCGAGGTGAAGTGCTCGGTGAGCACCTGGATGGCGCTGGCCAGGATCAGGCCGAACAGCACGGCCGTGCCCGGCCGGAAGTCCTTCATGTAGATGCCGGACACGATGAACGCCACGACGGCCGACAGGATCGCCGAGACGAAGAACCCCCGGTTGATGGCCCGCATCCCCGGCTCGTCCTCGCTCCGCGGCGACACCGTGAGGATGCCGACGACCGAGGTCACCACGCCGACGGCCCGGACGAACAGGGGGAACATCACCCCGCCGATGGCGCCCACCTCCGAGCCCGAGTACGCCGCGGCGCCCAGGATCAGGGCCGCCACCAGGGTGACCTCGTAGGACTCGAACAGGTCGGCGGCCATCCCCGCGCAGTCGCCCACGTTGTCGCCGACGTTGTCCGCGATCACGGCGGCGTTTCGGGGGTCGTCTTCGGGGATGCCTTTCTCCACCTTGCCCACCAGGTCGGCTCCGACGTCCGCGGCCTTGGTGAAGATGCCCCCGCCCACCCGCATGAACATGGCCAGCAGGGCGCCGCCGAACCCGAACCCCACCAGCACGCTGGTCGCGTCCTGCTTGTAGATCAACAGGATGGCCGTGGCCCCCATGAGGCCGAGGCCAACCGTGAACATGCCGGCCACGCCGCCCGCCCGGAAGGCGATGCGAAGGGCCCGGCGGAGCCCGGACTCGCGCGCGGCGTTCGCCACCCGGACGTTGGCCCGCACCGCCAGCCACATGCCGGTGAACCCGGTGACGGCGGAGAACCCGGCCCCCAGGATGAACGCGAGGGACCGGCCCAGCCGGATGAACAGATCGCCGTGGGCCGCATCCTCCGGCACCGGAAGGATGAAGAACAGCGCCACGGTGAGCAGGGCCAGGAAGATGCCGAGGGTCCGGAACTGCCGGTTCAGGTAGGCCCGGCTCCCCTCCTGGATGGCCCGGGCGATCTCCTTCATCTTCTCGGTGCCCTCGGAAGCCGCCAGGACCTCGCGCACCAGGTAGTAGGCGAACACCAGGGCGCCGATCGAGATCACGAGCACCACCCACAGGGCCCGGTCCTCGAAGGCGCCGAAGACGGCCTCGATGGGTCCGCCTTCCTGGGCCAGGACGTGCATGTAACCCCCTCAAACGGCTACGAAAGGTGCCTCTATCAGCGGAAACGGAAGGATTATAGGGGGAACCCGCGGCCCAGGCCCTCCTCGGACGGCCTCAGGCCAGGGCGAAGTACCGGATCCAGACGTAGAGGATCGAGACGGCGATCGTAGCGCCGGTCACGATCACGCCGTACTTCAGGAACTCCACGAACCGGATGGGGTGGCCGCTCCGGTCTGCCACGCCCAGCATCACCACGTTCGCGCTGGCCCCGATGGAGGTGGCGTTCCCCCCGAGGTCGGCTCCGATGGCCAGGGCCCACCACAGGACCGTGGTGTCGCCTGGGATGGCCCTGGCCAGCGCGACGACGACGGGCGCCACGGTGGCGACGTACGGGACGTTGTCCACGACCGCCGAGAGGACGACGGACACCAGCAAGAGTAGGAGCACCGCCACCAGCAGCCGGCCGTCGGTGGCGTCGATGACTCGCTCGGCCAGGTACTCGATCACCCCCACCTTCGCCAGAGCGCCGACCATGACGAACAGGCCCATGAAGAACACGAGGGTCGCGAGATCCACCTCGCGCAGGTAGGCCTGGGTCTCGCCCCGGGCGATCAGCAGCAGGACGCCGGCCCCCAGCAGAGCCACCACCGAGGGCTCGTACTGGAGGACGCCCTGCAGGACGAAGGCCAGCGTCACCACCCCCAGCACCGCCAGGGCCTTGGGCAGGAGCGTCCCGCCGACCAGGGCGTCCCGCTCGTCCAGGGCCATGATCTCAGCCGCCCGCTCCGGCCGGTCCTCGAACGTGTCGCGAAACAACCACCGGGCCAGGAACACGAACGCGACCAGGAGGATCAGGACGAGCGGCCCCAGGTTCACCAGGAAGTCGAGGTAGGACAGGCCGGCTTCGCTCCCGATGATGATGTTCGGAGGGTCTCCCACGAGGGTGGCCGTTCCCCCGATGTTGGAGGCCATGACCTCGGCGATCAGGAACGGCACGGGCGAGAGCTCCAATCGCTCCGCGATCAGCACCGTGACCGGCGCAACAAGCAGGATGGTGGTCACGTTGTCGAGGAGGGCCGAGGCCGCCGCCGTGATCACCACCAACATCGTCATGACCCGGAAGGGACGGCCCCGGGCGCGCTTCGCCGACCAGATGGCAAGGTACTCGAACACGCCCGTGTGCCGCAGGACCCCGACGATGATCATCATCCCGAAGAGAAGGAAGATGACGTTCCAATCGACACCGAGCTCCTCGGAGGAGAACGCATCGGAAGCGTCGAGGATCCGAAACAGGAACATCAGGCCCGCTCCGACCAGAGCCACGATCACCCGGTGGACCCACTCGGTGGCGATGAACACGTACGCGCCCACGAAGACCAAGACCGCAACGGCCTCTTTCATCGCCGGAGCAGATGGCTGAGGAGATGGTCGATCCCGATGCCGCCCGCCAGGCGGCCGCCTTCTCGAACACCCACTAGGGAGCAGCGCGTTCGGACCATGAGGGCGGCCACCTCGACCAGCGTGGCCTCGCCGTCCACCACGGGCGGTTCTTTCAGGTCCTCGCGAAGCAGGTCCCCAACGCGCTTGCCCTCCAGGCGGCGGAACAGGGCGTCCGCCGCCCCCTCCTCCAGCACCCGGGCCAGGGCCCGATCCTCCTCGACGTAGGAGGGCAGGAGGCACCGGAGCAGGTCGCTGTCGGACATGACGCTCGCCAGCTCGCCCTCGGCGTCCAGTACCAGCACCGCCCGCACGTCGTGTCGAGACAGGAGCGCGACGGCCTCCGCGGCCGGAGCGTCGACCCGGACCGACGGCTGCGGACCGGCCAGGTTGCGGGCCTTCACTCGCCGCCCCCTTCCCGAGCCGGCCCGCCGCCGCTCACTCGCAGCACCGCGTAGCCGAGCGCCCCGGCCAGCAGCGACGCCGCCAGGATCCCTACCTTTGCAGTGTTCGTGAGCCTCACGCTTGTGAAGGCGAGCTCCGCGATGAACAGCGAGACCGTGAACCCGATGCCGGCCACCGCCGCCGTTCCCATCAGATGAAGCCAGGTCACGCCGTCGGGAAGTCGCGCCAGACCGGCCCGGACGGCCGCCCAGCTTGCCACCGAGATACCGGCCAGCTTGCCCACGACGAGTCCCAGCACGATGCCGACCGCGACCGTGCTGGTCGCGGCGTCGCCGATGGCCTCGGCGGTCACCCGGACACCGGCGTTGGCCAACGCGAACGCCGGGACGATGACGAAGCTGGTCCAGGGGTGAAGGGCGCTCTCCACACGGGCCAGCGGAGATACCGCCTCCCGGGATAGGCCCTCCAGGTGCAGCCAGTGATGCGCGTCGACGTCGGGCGGCGAAGGATCGTCCACGGTCTCGTCGGCTACCCGGTGTGCCTCATCGCTCACGGCCCGGGGACGCTGGAAGGGCACGGCCGGCGTGAGCAGGCCCAGGGCCACGCCGGCGATGGTCGGATGCACTCCGGATTCGAACGTCGCGATCCACACAGCCACCCCAAGGAATACGTAGACGGGAGTGGACCGCACGTGGATACGCTTGAGGAACGCGATCAGCAGGCAGATCGCCGCCGCGACCCCCAGGGCACCCCACGTGATCCCGCCCGAGTAGAACAGGGCAATCACGACGATGGCGCCGATGTCGTCCACGATGGCAAGGGTCAGCAGGAACGGCTTGAGGTTGGGAGGCGCGTGCCGGGCCGCGATGGTCAGGGCTCCCAAAGCGAAGGCGATGTCGGTGGCCATGGGAATGCCCCATCCACGGGATCCCTCCCCGCCGGCGTTCAGCCCGATATAGAGGAGCGCGGGGACGACCATCCCGCCGAGCGCCGCGATGGCGGGAAGGGCCGCGGCACGGGCATCCCGAAGCTCCCCGGTCAGCACCTCGCGCTTGATCTCCAGGCCCACGACTAGGAAGAACAAGGCCATGAGAGCGTCGTTCACCCAGTGGCGGAGATCCTCGGCGATGGCCCACGGCCCCACCCGGATCCTCAGGACCGTGTGCCACAGGTCCTCGTACGAGGCCCGCCACGGCGAGTTCGCCCAAACCAGCGCCACGATCGTCGCGAGGAGCAGGAGCACGCCGCTCGCCGCCTCCTGTTCCAGGAATGACTGAAGCGGCTTCAAGACCCGGCGCGGGACGGGGCGCTCGGACCGGGACCACGGCATCCGCAGTCCCTGGTCCGTGCCGGGAAACCCGTTGACCGGACGCGCCATGGCTCCACCTCGTGCCGACCAGTCTTCCCGGCTCGCCTCTCGGTGCGGCCTCATCGTATCCGCAACGGAGAAGGGTGGTTGTTGACGCAGTCTCTCCCCGGTACGCTCGTCCGCGTTTTGGCAGAAGGTCGTCACCGCCCGATCCCCCCGCGGCGCCTGTCTCCCGCGGTGTGGATCGGCCTCGCAGCCCTCGTGGCGCTGGGGGTCGTCGTGTTCCTGGTCCTGCGGGACGGGGGTGGCAGCACGGGCATCCTCG
>DASWJF010000294.1:0-4150 GCA_036397275.1 Actinomycetota bacterium | reverse complement strand
CGGGCGCCGGCGCGGAAGCGCCGGCGCCCGGCCTCGCGCACGGCCTCGCGTACCAAGGTTCGCTACCACCTCGCTCCCTGGGCCCGGGACGCGTTCGGCATCGGCCTGGTCGTGTTCGCCCTCATCGCGGCGCTCGGAATGTGGTTCGACGCGGCCGGGTTCGTGGGCCGGGCCGTCCGGCTCATCCTGGAGAGTCTGGTGGGACAGCCCGCGGCCCTGTTCCCCGTGATCGCGTCGTACTGGGGCGTGCTGCTGCTCCGGGGGACGGCCGAGGACGTCCGGGTCCGGATGTTCATCGGCTTCGCCTTGGCGCTGACCGGCGCGCTGGCCCTGTGGTCGCTCATCCACGGGAACCCGGCTCCCTTCTCCGGGGCCGGAGGCCCCCGCGAGGCAGGCGGCCAGCTCGGCGCCGTGGCGGCGTGGCCGCTCTCCCGGGCGGTGTCCCGGCTGGGAGCGGGGATCGTGTGGACCGGGGCCACCGCACTCGGGCTGCTCATCTTCGCCGGGACGCCACTGTCGGCGGCGTGGGCGCGGATCCACGAGCTGTTCGAGCTCGAACAGGTCACGGAGACGGGGCCGGCGAAGGGGAAGCGGACCAAGCACGAGCGCCAGGTCCAGGCCGAGGAGAACCTCCCGCTCGTCGTGGACCTCCGCGAACCGGAGTCCGAGGCGGAGCCCCCGCCCGAACCGTCCTTCGCTCCCTCCGCCGCTCCAAGGGGCGGCGCGTACAAGCTGCCGCCCATCGGCCTTCTTCGCACGGCGCCCCCCTCGGCCGGCACGAACCGGGACGAGGAGCATACGAAGGCCGCCCTGGAGCGGACGTTTCGGACCTTTGGGGTGGCCGCGCACGTGCCCGCGGCGCACCGCGGCCCAACCGTGACCCTGTACGAGGTCGAGGTGGAGGCCGGCACGAAGGTGAACAAGGTCCTCGCGCTCGCAGACGACATCGCCTACGCGCTGGCCACCCCCGACGTGCGGATCATCGCGCCGATCCCGGGGAGGTCGGCCATCGGCGTCGAGGTACCGAACAGGGTCCGCGACTTCGTCATGCTGGGCGACGTCCTGCGGTCCAAGACGTCGAAGGCCGACGCGAACGCCCTGTCGGTGGCCCTCGGCAAGGACGTCCACGGCCGAACCCAGCTGGTCAACCTGACGAAGATGCCGCACCTTTTGATCGCCGGCGCGACCGGGGCCGGCAAGTCGTCGCTGATCAACTCGTTCATCACGTCGATCCTCATGCGGACCACGCCGGAGCAGGTGAAGCTGGTGTTGGTCGACCCGAAGCGGGTAGAGCTCGCGCACTTCGCCGACCTGCCCCATCTACTGTCACCGGTCATCGTGCACCCCAAGCGGGCCGCGGAGGCGCTCGGCTGGGTGGTGCGGGAGATGGAGCAGCGCTACGAGCGGCTGGCCATGGTGGGCGTCCGCGACATCGACGGCTATCGCGACGGGCTGGCCGCCGGCACGCTCCGGATCCCCCCGGGCCAGGAGGAGCGGTTCGCCGACCTCCCGTACATCCTGGTGGTCATCGACGAGCTGGCCGACCTCATGATGATCTCGCCCCGGGACGTGGAGGACACCGTGGTCCGCATCGCGCAGATGGCCCGGGCCGTCGGCATCCATCTCGTCGTAGCCACGCAGCGGCCGTCGGTGGACGTGGTGACCGGCCTGATCAAGGCCAACATCCCGTCGCGGATCGCGCTCATGACCTCGTCGCAGGCCGACTCCCGGGTCATCCTCGACATGAACGGGGCCGAGAAGCTGGTCGGCCACGGCGACATGCTGTACGCGCCGTCGAGCGCCTCCAAGCCCACCCGGCTCCAGGCGGCGTGGGTCACGGAGAAGGAGATCCAGGCGGTGTGCGAGTGGATCCGGGCTCAGCGCCAGCCGGAGTACGCGACCAGCGTGGAGGGCCTGGGCCGGCCTCCGGTGGAGGGTGAAGAGGACCTGAGCGGCGACGACGACCTGCTCGAGCAGGCCGGGCAGCTCGTGATCCGCTCGCAGCTCGGCTCGACCTCGATGCTCCAGCGCAAGCTGAAGGTCGGCTTCTCCCGGGCCGGCCGGCTGATGGACCTGCTCGAGGAGCGGGGGATCGTCGGCCCGTCGCTCGGGTCCAAGGCCCGGGACGTGCTGATCACGTGGGAGGAGTGGGAGGAATCCCGCTCCCCGAGCACGAGCTGAGCTCGACGCGCGCACGCACGGATCGACGCCGCAGAGCCTGCGCGCGGACCCGCCCCCTATAATCCGAACGCCCCAGCCCGCGTCCGGGAGGTTCGAATTGCAGGGATCGAGAAACGGGGTGGGCACGACGCTCCGCAGGGCCCGCACGGCCCACGGCGTGACCATCGACGAGGCCAGCCGGGACACGCGGATCCGCCGCGACCTGCTGGTGGCGCTGGAGGAGGAGGACTTCGACCTCCTGCTCGGCGACGTCTACGTGCGCGGATGCCTCCGCTCCTACTCGACGTACCTGGGCTTGCCCGCCGACCACATCGTGCGGAGATACGCGAACTACACGGTCGAGTCATCCGAGGTTCCGGCGGCGCCGCCCATGCCCCTCGAGGCGCCCATCGACGCGCCGCGTCGGCGGGACAACTACCTGCTGTTCGTCATGATCGCGGCCACGGCGCTGATCCTGGCCGCCGCCTTCGGGATCCTATCCTCGCGGGCCCCGGCCCCGGCGCCCGCGGACCTCTCGTCGGAGGTACCGGCCGTCGCGGCGCAGGCGCCGGGGATCGTCGCAGTCGTGGTGGCGAAGCAACAGGTCGACGTGACCGTGACCGTGGACGACGGCACGGCGGAGACGTTCACCCTGCGACGTCGCGAGAGCCGTTCGTTCCAGGCCGACGTGGCCCTCACGATCCGGCTCGACCCGGGGGGAAGCGCGCAGCTCACGGTCAACGGGAACGACCAGGTATTCGCGGGCCCGCCCGACCAACCCTGGGAGGAGACCTTCAGCTACAGGTCCGACGAGGGGACCCCATCCCCGTCGCCGTGAGCGTGCGCGGTCGCGGGCGCGCGCGGGACGGGCGGTGAGGGCCGAGGTCGTCGGCGTCGGCACCGAGCTGCTGCTCGGCCAGATCGCGAACACGAACGCGCGGTGGATCTCCGAGCGCCTGGCCGACATCGGGGTCGACGTCCTTCACCACCAGGTCGTCGGAGACAACCTCGATCGCATCGCGGACGCGCTCCGCCACGCGCTCTCGCGCGCGGACGTCGTGATCGCGACCGGTGGCCTGGGGCCGACCCAGGACGACGTCACGCGCCAGGCCGTGGCGTTGGTGGCCGGGGCGACGCTGGTCCGGCAGGCGGACCTCGAGGAGATGATCCGGGAGAAGTTCGCTCGGGTCGGCCGGTCCATGCCGGAGTCGAACCTGCTCCAGGCGGATGTGCCCGAGGGCGCGCGCGTGATCCTTCCCCGCCGCGGGACCGCGCCGGGCTTGGTCCTGGACGTTGGCGGCGTGCGCATGTACGCCCTTCCGGGGGTCCCCGCCGAGATGGCCGAGATGATGGAGGGCACCGTCCTGCCCGAGCTCGCGGCCCTGGCCGGCCCGGCGGCCTTGGTGTCTCGGGTCATCAGGTCCGTGGGGATCGCGGAATCGCGGATCGCCGAGCTGCTGGACGACCTGTTCCACGGATCCGCCAACCCAACGGTGGCGTATCTCGCCGGCGGGGGAGAGGTGCGGGTCCGGCTGACGGCGAAGGCGACGACCCGAGAGGAGGCCCGGGCCCTGATCGAACCGGTCCTGGAGGAGGTCGTCGGGCGGATCGGCGACTTCGTGTTCACGTCGGACGACGAGGAACTGGAGGAGGCCGTGGGCCGGCTGCTCCGGGCCGCGGGGAAGACCTTTGCCTGCGCGGAGTCGCTCACCGGGGGCGAGCTCGGCGGGCGCATCACGTCCGTGCCCGGCGCCTCCGATTACTTCCGCGGCTCGGCGGTCTGCTACACGCCGGACGCGAAGCGCCACGTGCTCGGGGTTTCACCGGAGACCCTCGACGGGCCGGGGCCCGTCAGCCCGGAGTGCGCTCGGGAGATGGCGGCGGGCGGGCGGCGGCTGTTCGGTGCCGACGTCGCGGTGGCGATGACCGGCGCCGCCGGGCCGGAGGCCCACGGTGGCGCCGGTCCCGGGGAGGTCTTCGTGGCCATCGA
>DASWJF010000293.1:0-6725 GCA_036397275.1 Actinomycetota bacterium | reverse complement strand
GAGTAGCGGACGCCGGTGCCCACGCCGCGCTCCACGCGGGTGGCCCACGCCTTCAGCTCTCCCTCGGAGAACGCGTTGTCGAGCGAGAGCATCACGGCCCGGTGCTCGACCGGAGTGAACAGCTCGGCCGGCGTCACCCCCACCCGCTGGGTTGGACTGTCGGGGGTCACGAACTCCGGATATCGCTCCTCCAGCTCGCGGAGCTCCCCCATGAGCTCGTCGAACTCGGCGTCGGACACGTCCGGCTCGTCGAGCACGTAGTAGCGGTAGTTGTGGTAGTTGATCTGCTCCCGGAGCTCCTCCACCCGGAGCTTGGCCGCCGCCCGGTCGCGATCCCCGTTCGCCATGTCAGCCGCTCTGCGTTCCGCTGCTTCGCGCTACGCGGCGATCTCCACGCCGCCGGTCATCCCGATGTTCTCGCCGAGGATCACGACGCCGCCGGAGACCCCGGGGACCTTCTTCAGGTATTCGAGGGCGAGGTGGAGCCCATCCTGCTTCGACAGGAGGGCCTGCACGCCGGCGGCGGCCGCGTCCGCCAGCATGCACGAGGATGCCAGCACGGCGAGCCCGTCCACGTGGGCCCGCCCCCGTCCGAGGTTCGTCGAGACCCCGATGCCCTCGCGCCGAGGCTGAACCACCACCGAGATCGGCCCGTCCCGGTTGCGAAGGATGGTGAGCTTCTGCCGCTTCCTGGCCACGATGAAGTAGTCGCCGCCGCACGCCACCGTGAGCTCCGATGCCGAACGGGCCAGGAACCGGCCAACGTGGTCGGCCAGCGCCCCCTGGAACGAGTACATCGGCCCCACCCCGGCCGTCCGTGCCGCCTGCACGATCTCGCGGACGATGTCCGGGGCGTCGGCCGGGACCCGGATAGGCCGCTTGCTGGTTCGGATGTCGGGGTTGCGAAGGGCGTAGGCCTCGAGCTGCTCCCAGAACGACAGGGCCGCCGCCCGCGACTCCTCGTCGAGGTCGGTCCGGGCGGTGATGTTGAGCACCACGTCCTGGACCTGGATGTCGAAGGTGATGGGCTTCCGCTTGAACAGCCGCACGCCGACTTCCTCGCTCCCTCGGGAGCCCGATGATATCGGAGCACGCCGACCCGTAGGCTTGCGGGCGGTACGGAGCGAAGCGTAGGCTGGCCCTGGCCGAGGAACTGGTGCCCACGGGAAGGGGAGACGGATGGCACATCCGAACGAGCAGCGATTCCGGGATGGGTACGCCGCGTTCCAGCGGGGCGACATGGAGGCCCTGCGGAAGGAGCTCTTCGCGCCCGACATCGTCTGGCACGATTCGGGCCGCAGCCCCATCTCCGGCACGTTCAAGGGGACGGACGAGGTCCTTGCGACCTTCGCGAAGTCCTTCGAGCTCTCCGGCGGGACCTTGCAGGTCGAGATCCACGACTGCCTGGCCAACGACGAGCACGCGGTGGTGCTCGGCAGGGTCCGGGCCGAGCGGCCGGACGGGCGGCGATACGAGGACGTGTACACCCACGTGGTGCACATCGAAGGCGGGAAGATCACGGAGTCCTGGATCACCCCGAACGATCAGCACGCGAGCGACGAGTTCTGGTCGTAACCGTTAACGAAGGGCGACCATGATGCGGCCCCCGCCCAGGAGCTCGTCGCCCGAGTACACGACGACGCTCTGGCCGGGGGCAACGCCCCGCTGCGGGGTCCGGAACTCCACCCGCAGCCGCTCGCCGTCCGGTTCGACCACGGCGGGAACGTCCTCGCCCCGGTACCGGAGCCGGACCTCGGCCTCGAACGGGCCACCGCCCGGCGGCGCCCCCCCGACCCACGAGGCGCGATCCGCCACCAGCCCCCGCCGAGCCAGCAGCTCCCCCGGCCCCACCACGACCCGGTTGGAGTTCGCGTCGACGTCGACGACGTAGGTCCGCTCGCCGGTCGACACGCCGAGGCCTCGCCGCTGCCCCACGGTGAACCGAAACGCGCCCCGGTGCCGACCGATCACGTTCCCCTCGGCGTCGACGATGTCGCCCTCGCGCACCATCCGCGGCGCGTGCTCCTCGACGAACGCGGCGTGGTCGGCGCCGGGGACGAAGCACACCTCCTGCGAGTCGGGCTTCGCCGCCACCGGCAGGCCGAGGCGATGGGCGATGGCGCGGGTCTCGGACTTCGCCATCCCGCCCACCGGGAAAAGCGCCCGGCCGAGCTCGCGCTGTCCCAGGGTGTGCAGCATGTACGACTGGTCCTTGCCCCGGTCGGCCCCCCGCAGCAGGCGCCACCCTCCGGCCTCGTCCCGCGCGGTCCGGACGTAGTGTCCGGTGGCCACGAAGTCGATGCCGAGCCGGTTCGCCCGCTCCAGGAACGCACCGAACTTGATGTGCTCGTTGCACCGCACGCACGGATTCGGCGTGCGGCCCGCGTCGTGTTCGGCGAAGAAGTCGGCCAGGACCGTCTCCTCGAACGGCCGGGACATGTCGACGACCTCGAAGGCGAAGCCGGCGATCCGGGCCACGGCCCCGGCATCGGTCCGGGCCCTGGGGCCGCAGCAGCCATGATCCACCCCGTCGGCCAGGTGCACGAGCTTCATGTGCGAGCCGAGCACCTCGTAGCCCTGCTCGGCCAGCAGGCACGCGGCGACGGACGAGTCAACGCCGCCCGACATCGCGACCAGCACGGACCCCTTCGAACCCATGGTGATCCCGAGTGTACCGACGGGGCGTCGGTCCTCCCGGTATCCTCCCCCTGGCCCAGACCCGAGGATCGGATCGCGGTGAACGTCGTCGTCCTGGTGAAGTACGTCCCCGAACCCCAGGGCACGCCCCAGCTCGGCGAGGATCTCCTTCTGAAGCGGGAAGGGGTGGAGGGAGCCCTCGACCCGGGCGATGAGTACGCGCTGGAGGCCGGCCTCCGCGTGGCCGAACAGCACGGGGGGGAGGTCTCTGTGGTGTCGATGGGGCCCGAGGTGGCCATGGCCGCCATCCGAAAGGGCCTGTCGATGGGGGCCCACCGTGGCGTGCTGGTGACCGATCCCGCACTTCGCGGCGCCGACGTCCTCGTCACGGCTCGCGTTCTCGCGGCGGCCGTCGGCCGTTCCGCGTTCGACCTGGTGCTCGGGGGGGTCGAGTCCACCGACGGGTACACCGGGACCCTGGCCGTGACCGTGGCGGAGCTCCTTTCGATCCCGAGCGCGACGTTCGCCCGAAACGTGGAGGTGGTGGACGGCGCGCTCCGCATCGAGCGGCAGACCGAGGGCGGCTACGATGTCGTGGAGTGCCCGCTCCCCGCCCTTGCCACCGTGACCGGCAGCGCCGCTGAACCTCGGTACCCCACGCTGAAGGGCATCATGCAGGCCAAGCAGAAGCCGGTGGAACAGCTCGCCCTGGCCGACCTGGGCCTCACTGCCGAGGACGCCGCGTCCATGCAGCGGGTCATGTCGGTCCAGGCCGCGAAGGAGAAGGGCCCCGGGGAGGTCATCGAGGCGGGCGCCGACGCCGCGGCCCGGATCGCCGGGATCCTGGCCGAAGCGAAGGTGATTTGACGTGCCGAAGGTGTGGGTGTACGCGGAGGTGGGCCCGGGCGGCGTGCACCCGCCGGCGTTCGAGCTGCTCACCAAGGCGCGGTCGCTGGCCGATGCCGTGGGGGCCGTGGCCCTGGGGCCCGGCGCGTCCGATGCCGCCGCCGCGCTCGGCGAGTACGGGGCCCGGACGGTGTTCGCGGGCGACGACCCCGCGTACGACGAGTGTCTGGCCCAGCCCGCGGCCCATACCCTCGTCCGGCTGATCGAGGAGTACCGGCCGGACATGGTGCTGTTCGCCACAACGTACGACTCGCGGGACGTGGCCGGACGGGTTCAGGCCCGGACGGGCTCGACGCTCATGAGCAACACCACCGACGTCCTCGCCCTCGACCGCGCCCAGACCCAGATCTTCGGCGGGGGCACGCTGGTCGACGTCGAGCTGGCCGGCCCCGCCCCCAAGCTCGTCCTGGTCCGTCCCAGGTCGTTTCCCGCCGAACCCTCGGGCGGCACGGCGGAGGTGGTGCCGGTCGAGGTGCAGATCCCCGACGAGCTCACGCGGGCCCGCCGGGTGGAGCGCCATGAGGAGGAGGCCTCCGGCCCCAAGCTGGAGGAGGCCAGGGTGGTGATCGCAGGGGGGCGAGGCCTTCAGGATCCGGCCAACTTCGCCCTCCTCGACGAGCTGGCCTCGGCCATTCGGGGCGCCGCCGTGGGGGCCACTCGAGCCGTGGTCGACGCGGGGTGGGTCCCGTACAGCCACCAGGTGGGGCAGACCGGCAAGACCGTCAAGCCCGAGGTCTACATCGCCGTCGGCATCAGCGGGGCCACCCAGCACATCGTGGGGATGAAGGGCGCGAAACGCATCGTCGCCATCAACAAGGACCCCGACGCCCCCATCTTCAAGCTGGCCGACCTCGGCGTGGTGGGCGATGCCCTGAAGGTGATCCCGCAGCTGATCGAGGAGCTCAAGGCCCGGAGGAGCTGAGGGGCCGGCCATGATCGAGGCCCGATTCGACGACCTCCTGCCCGGGCGGGAACGCTCGTTCCGGTTCACCGGGCCCGTCGGCGTGATCGAGGCCCGCGCGCCCGGCGAGGTCGAGCCGGCCCTGGACGCCGTTGAGGCGGCCGCGGCTCGCGGCCTGTGGGCGGCGGGGTTCGTCGCGTACGAGGCCGCGCCGGGCCTGGATCCCTCGCTCGCCGTGCGGACCCGGACCGTGGACGACCCGCACGCCGGCCTCCCGCTGCTGTGGTTCGCGATGTTCGAGAGCCGGGAGGAGGTCCCGCCGTTCCAGCCGGTGGGCCAACCGCCGCCCGAGCGGGACGGATCCCCGTGGCGGCCGTCCATCGACCGGACCGCCTTCGACGCCTCCGTGGCCCGGATCCGCGAGCACATCGCGGCCGGCGACACGTACCAGGTGAACTTCACGATCCGCCTCCGGGCCCGGATCGAGGGCGACGAGCGGGACTTCTACCGCGACCTCTGCCTGGCCCAGCGGGGCGGATATGCCGCGTACCTCTCCGCCGGGAGGCACCGGGTGCTCTCCGCGTCCCCGGAGCTGTTCTTCCGCATCGAGGGGGAGCGGATCGTCACCCGGCCCATGAAGGGGACGGCGCCCCGAGGCCGGTGGACCGAGGAGGACGAGGACGCCGGAGCGCGACTGGCCGCGTCCCCCAAGGACCGGGCGGAGAACGCCATGATCGTCGATCTGCTCCGAAGCGACCTCGGCCGGATCTCGAAGACCGGCAGCGTTCGCGTGGAGCGGCTGTTCGAGGCCGAGCGGTACGAGACCGTGTGGCAGCTCACATCTACCATCGCGTCCGTGCTTCGGCCGGGTACCAGCCTGGCCGGCGTGTTCCACGCGCTGTTCCCGAGCGGGTCGGTGACCGGGGCCCCCAAGGTGGCCACCATGCGCCTCATCGCCGGCCTGGAGGATTCCCTTCGCGGTGTGTACTGCGGCGCCGTGGGGTACCTGGCGCCGTCTGGGAGCGGCGAGCCCCGGGCCAACTTCAACGTGGCCATCCGCACCGTGGTCTTCGACACCGAGACCCGCCTCGCCGAGTACGGGGTGGGCGGCGGCATCACCCACGACTCGTCGGCAGCCGGCGAGTTCGACGAGGTCCTGGCCAAGGCCAGAGTGCTCACCGCCCGCCGGCCGTCCTTCGATCTGTTCGAGACCCTCCGCCACGAGGCCGGGGACGGGTTCCACCACCTCGCCGAGCACCTGGCCCGACTGGAGGGGTCGGCTCGCTACTTCGGGTTCCGGTTCGACCCCGGGGCCGCGGACGGCGCCCTGGAGAAGGCCGTGGCAGACCTGGGCGGCGGCGACGGCCGGGTGCGGCTGTCGCTCGCCCGAGACGGCTCCCTCTCCGTGGAGGCCTCGTCCTTGCCTCCGGAGATCGATGCGCCGGCTCGCCTGGCCCTGCACCCCGATCCGGTGGACCTTTCGGACGTGTGGCTGTTCCACAAGACCACCCGCCGCGACGCGTACGAGCGGCGCCGGACAGATCGGCCCGACGTCGACGACGTCCTGCTGGTGAACGTCCGAGGCGAGGTGACCGAGTCCACCATCGCGAACCTCGCCGTACGGCTCTCCGGCGAGTGGGTCACGCCGCCGCTGGACTGCGGGTTGCTGCCCGGGACCTTCCGAACGGTCCTGCTGCGGGAGGGGCGGCTCAGGGAGCGTGCCGTCCGGGCCGACGAGCTCGGGGCGGCCGAGGAACTCGCGCTGGTGAGCTCGGTCCGGGGATGGCGACGCGCGGTGCTGGTGCCGTGAGCAGGTCCAGGCGGCGCCCCACCGACCCCAACGTCATCACGGTTCACCTCGGCCAGTTCACCCGGGAGAACGCGAACGCCATCGCCGAGGAGCTGGAGCGGGCGGGCATCGTGTGGTGGTTCAAGGAGCCCGGGTTTCTCAGCCAGGTCTGGGAGTTCGGGGTTCGGCTGTTCGTGGACCGCGAGCGCCTCGATGAGGCGAAAGAGATCGCGGCCAGGGTCGGGGGCCTCAAGTAGCGAAGCGGTAGGCCCCGGATCTGACGAACCCTCCTAGGGCTCGCCGCCAGCCGAAGAGGGTTGCTCGCCCGGCCACGCGTGGGGGCGCATCCGATCCTCGTCGAGGGGGCAGGCGCACAGGGGGCACCGGGGCGGCTCCTCGTACACGAGGACCACGCGCTCGCAGAAGGGGCACTCGGCCTCCCGCATGAGGGGAGGTCCCTCGGTGGCCGCAGGCATCCGGTTGACCGCTTGG
>DASWJF010000292.1:0-7537 GCA_036397275.1 Actinomycetota bacterium | reverse complement strand
AGGAGCTTGCCCTTGACGTTCACGCGGACGATGTCCTTGAGCGCGAGGCCGAGCTCCTTCTGCGCGATCTCGACCATCAGGCCCTCGTACGTGAAGCTCTTCGAACAGAGCAGCCCGAACGTCCAGTTGATCTTCTTCGCCCACTTGTTCACGCGGCGGGCCGCCAAGGCGCCGGTCACGCTGGCCTGGCATGACATCCCCACCAACGCCAACTTCGACAGGCCGAGCTCGGCCGCCTTGAGCATGGCGAGCGGGTTGGCCGAGTACGTGTAACGCGAGCCCGCGGTGGCCAGCACGCCGTCACGGTCGGTGACGACGGTCGGCTCGGCGTCCCACGGGCGCTCGTCGGAGAGCTTCGACGTGCACACCCCGTCGATCTCACCGTTCTCCAGGCCCCACAGGAGCAGGGCCGAGACCACACCGCCGTCCTGCCCTTGCATCAGGACCTCGGGGTCGGCCGCCCGAGCCAGGACGATGTCCTTGTACTGCCCGATGACCTCCTCCGGCTTGCGGACCTGGCCGAACAGGAGCTCATCGATATCGGATTCCCATTCGCGGAACCGAGGGCAGGCCAGGGTGCAGAGCGAGCATCCCCGGTCGCCGTGGACGCACTTGTCGACGCCGTCCTCCTGCAACTGGACCGGCTCGTAGTTCTCGTATCCGAGGACGTGGAAGGGGCAGGCCACGATGCACGCCGTGCAGCCGGTGCAGAGCCCCGTGAGGACGACCTCGTGGTAGAGGTCGAACCATTGCGTTCTGTCGGCGGGCGAGGGCATCGTTCGGAAGCATATCGCGCTCCTTCCGCTTCGCTCACAAGCCGCGAAGGCCCCGCGTCCGTAGTACCGCGGGAAGGCCGCCGACGGGCGGCGCGGACCGGATCGGCTCCGGTCAGGTCAACGGTTAGGCTGTGGGCCGTCGGCGGTTCGCGGTTCCGAGGGGAGGATCGATGAAGAGATCAAGGGTGCTCGCCCTGCTCGGGCTGGTACTCGCGACCGGGCTCGTCCTGGCCGCTTGCGGGGGGGACTCGGACGCCGGAGACGGTGGCGGCGGAGACGGCGGTGGTGGTGGTGGTGGTGGTGCGAACACCATCATCATCGAGGGCTTCGCGTTCCAGCCCGACAGGCTCACGGCGGCGGCCGGTGAGCAGGTCACGCTCACGATCACGAACAACGACTCCGCGACCCACAGCTTCACCCTGGACGACGGGGGCGTGTCGAAGGACGTTCAGGGCGGGCAGACCGTCGAGGTCACAGTGCCGTTCCCGACCTCCGGCAGTGCCGGGTTCCACTGCCGGTTCCACCCGAACATGACGGGGACGCTCGAGGTGGCCTGACGGCGGGCGAGAGCTAGATGGAGAACGAGTCGCCGCAGGCGCACTCGTGCTTGGCCTGCGGGTTGATCATCCTGAGGCCGCCGCCGAGGAGGGCGTCGTTGAAGTCGAGGGTCGAGCCACCCACGATGGGGCCGCTCTTCGGGTCCACCAGGACCCGCACGCCGAAGGCCTCAACGACCTGGTCGCTCTGGGCAGGGCCGTCGGCGAAGGACAGCTCGTAGGAGAACCCGGAGCACCCTCCGGCCACCACCCGAACACGGAGGATCGGGTCGGGCCGGCCCTCCTTCTCCGCGAGCGCGCGGATCTTCCGGGCCGCACTCTCGGTGACGGCGAGGACGGTGGTGTCGCCTTCCATGGCGTTTCCAGGATACCCCGCCCGGCCGGTTAGACCGACCCGAGCTTGGCGAACGCGCCCTTCACGGCCTCCGAGAGCGTGGGGTAGGCGTGGATGGCCTCGCCCACGACGGGAGCCGGGATCCGCCCGGCCATGACCGCGACCACCTCGTGGATCATGGCGCCGGCCTCCTCGCCCACGATGTGGCCCCCCAGGAGCTCGCCGGTCTGCGCGTCGCCGACCAGCTTGACCAGGCCGTGGGTGCGTCCCTCGATCTGCGCCCGTTCGCTGTCCTCGAACCGAACCCTCGCCGTTCGGACCTCGCGCCCCGCCTCCCGGGCCTGCCGCTCGGTGAGCCCCACGCTCGCCACCTCGGGGTCGCAGAAGGTGACCCTGGGGACGACCCGGTAGTCGCGGGGGCGAGGCCTGCCCAGGATGTCATCCACGACGAGCTCGGCCTCGTACGTGCCGACGTGCGTGAACAGGAGCTCACCGGTGGCGTCGCCGGCCGCCCAGACGTGGTCGGCGGTGGTGCGGAGGGTCTCGGTCAGCACGGGCCTGTCCTGTTCGTCCAGCTCCACCCCCGCGGCACCCAGGTCGTGGACGTCGAAGGAGGGACGGCGGCCCGCCGCCACCAGCAGCTCCCGAACCTCGACGGGCTTCCCGTCGGACAGGTCCAGCCGCCACCGCCGCCCGTGGTACTCGGCTCGCGCGATGGTGACGCCCGGCATGAGCCGGATCCCCTCCTCCTCGAACGCCGGCACCAGGGAGGCCGCGGCGTCCTCGTCCTCGTTCGGCAGGATCTGGGGCAGCACCTCGATCGCGGTCACGTCCGCGCCGAACCGCGCGTAGATCTGGGCGAACTCGATCCCGATCGCGCCCGTCCCGATCACCGCGAGCGAGGCCGGCACCGCCTCCGGCTTCCAGATGGCCTCCCGGTTCGTCCAGTACGGGCCGGTCTCGAGGCCGTCGATGGGCGGGGTCCACGACTCGGTCCCGGTGGCCAGGACGATGCGGTCCGCCTCGATCTGGGTTCCGTCGGCCATCTCGACGCGGTGCGGCCCCACCAGGCGGGCCTCGTCCATGAGGACGGTGATGCCGAGGCGCTCGAACGGCTTCGCCCCTCCGCCCGATTGGGACTCGATGATCTGCCGGGCCCGCTCCCGCACGGCCAGGAAGTCCACCGCCACGTCGGGGATCCGGACGCCGAACCGCCCGGCGTCTCGGGCGGCGTGCGCCACCTTGGCGCTTCGGAGCATGACCTTGGTCGGCACGCACCCGTAGTGGCTGCACTCGCCGCCCAGCTTGTCTCGTTCGGCCAGCCCGACCTTGAACGCTCCCTGCCGGCCCAGCCGGAAGGCGACCTCCGAGCCGGTCCCGCCGCCGCCGATCACGAAGACGTCGAACCGATCCACCCTCAGGATTGAACCATCCCCGAGCCCCGGAACATCCGAACCTGCCCGCTACCATGGCTCAGGAATGAACCCGCAGGACCTCCGAGGCCGCCTGGCCACCACGCTCGACCCCGACCCGGTGCCGGAGCCCGGCCCCCGGGATCTCCTGGCCGCCGTTCTCATCCCCATCGTCGAGGGGGCCGAGCCGTCGGTGGTCTTCACGCGCCGGACCGATCACCTGTCCCGTCATGCTGGGGAGATCTCGTTCCCGGGAGGACTCCGCCACGCGGAGGATGCGACGCTGCAAGACACGGCGGTCCGAGAGACCCAGGAGGAGCTCGGCCTCGCGCCAGCTTCCGTGGACGTGCTCGGGGCCCTCCCGGCGGTCCACACGTTCGTCTCCGGCATCCTGGTCGTGCCCTTCGTCGGGATGCTCTCGGCCCGGCCGGCGTTCACGCCCAATGCGGATGAGATCGCGGAGGTGCTGGAATACTCGCTCGCCCGCTTGGCCGAGGCCGAGAGCGAGGTGGAGCTTCCCGGGGGCGACCACGTGTATCAGGGGTACGCCTATGAGATGGAGGACCACACGATCTGGGGAGCGACCGCTCGAATGCTGCACAGCCTGTTCGAGGCCCTGCCGAGGGAGCTGGCGTGAGCGACACCGAACTCGAACCGTACGTGCCGAGCGATGCCGAGCTCCGGTCGATCCTCGGCGATGCCGAGACCATCGCCGTGGTGGGGGTCTCGTCGAAGCCGCACCGCGAGTCCCACCAGGTCGCGGAGTACTTGCAGCGCAAGGGATACCGGATCGTTCCGGTGAACCCGAAGGAGGGCGAGGTGCTGGGGGAGAAGGCCTACGCATCGCTGCTGGAGGCCTCCCGGGACGTGCGGATCGACGTGGTCGACGTGTTCCGGAAGGCGGAGGACACCCCGCCCGTCGCGGAACAGGCGGTCGAGATCGGCGCGAAGGTCCTGTGGCTCCAAGACGACATCGTGAGCGATGAGGCCAGGCGGATCGCGGAGGAGGGCGGCCTCACCGTCGTCATGGGCGTGTGCATCCGCCGGACGAACAAGCGGCTGGAAGGAGAGGAGTGACCGTGCAGAAGTGGGAGTATTTCGTCGCGCCCCTGCTCGAGCACAACCCGGGCGAGATCCTGAACACCTTCGGCGAGGACGGATGGGAGCTGGTGTCGGTGCTTCAGATCGTCAACCCGGCAGGTGGGCAGTCCCTGGTCGCCTACTTCAAGCGCCCTCAGGCCTGACGCACGCCGCCGCCGGATGGAGCTTCGGTCCGGCGACCTTCGGCGCGACGGGCGCCCGGATCACCCGAGCGCCTGTTGCAGATCGGCGACCAGGTCGTCCGGGTGCTCGATGCCCACGGACAGGCGGATCAGGGTGTCGGGGAGCGCGAGCGGCGAGCCTGCCACGCTGGCGTGGGTCATCGGCGCCGGCACCTCGATCAGCGACTCAACCCCGCCGAGCGACTCGGCCAGGAAGAACAGCTTCGTCCGTTGGGCCACCCGGACCGCCTCCTCCTTCGAGCCGACCTCGAACGACACCATCCCGCCGAAGTCCCTCATCTGGCGCACGGCGACGTCGAACCCCGGGTGGCCGGGGATCCCCGGGAAGTGCACCCGCGTCACCTTGGGGTGTTGAGACAGGAACTCGGCTACGCGCTTCGCCCCGCGGCAGTGCGCCTCCATCCGCACGGCCAGGGTCTTCACGCCACGAAGTGCGAGGTATGCGTCCATGGGGCCCGGCACCGCGCCCACCGCGTTCTGGAGGAAGGCGAGCCGCTCGGCGAGCGCGTCGTCGTTCAGGACCACGGCCCCACCCACCAGGTCGGAGTGGCCGCCCAGGTACTTCGTCACCGAGTGGACGACGACGTCCGCACCCAGCTCCAGCGGCCGCTGGAGGTATGGCGTGGCGAACGTGTTGTCGACGACGCACATCGCGCCGGCCTTGTGCGCGATCTCCGCCGCGGCGGCGATGTCGATCACCTTGAGGAGCGGGTTCGTCGGCGACTCGACCCACATCACCTTCGTCTCGTCCCGAACCGCGTTCCGAAGCGCATCGAGGTCGGTCATGTCCACGGTGTCGAATGCCACACCCCATCCCCCCAGCACCCGGGCGAGCAGCCGGTAGGTCCCGCCGTACACGTCGTCGGCCAGCAGCAGGTGGTCGCCCGGCGAGAGGGTCAGGAGCAAGGTCGTCTCGGCCGCCAGGCCAGAGGCGAACGCGAGCCCGTGCGCTCCGCCTTCCAGGGAGGCCAGAACCGTCTGGAGGGCTTCCCGCGTCGGATTCCCGCCCCGCGCGTAGTCGTAGCGCTTCGGCTTCCCCACCTCGGGCTGGGCGTAGGTCGACGTCTGGAAGATCGGGACGTTCACGGAGCCGTACGCCGGCTCGGGGTCCTGGCCCGCGTGGATGGCTCTCGTCTCGAACCTCATCGGATCTCCGGCGGAAGCTCCCATCTTCGTCTCCTCAGCTCGTCGATGGCATCCTGGCCCGTGCGGGCCAGCTTCCACAGCGCCGACTTCCGCTTCGCGTCGTGGCCCGGCGCGAACTCCCTCGACGTAGAGGCCGTGCAATCGGGATGGCCGCAGCCGCATCGGGCCAAGCCCCGGAAGACCAATTGGTCGGGATGTCGAGATCGCTCGGACTGCCGGCATCGCGGGAACGGCGGCGGGGGAAGGGTTGCCGAGGGTAGGACGATCACGCCCTCGGCCGGGTTGCCTGGCGCGAAGCACCTGCCGCGGAGCGCGTACAGGCCGGTGAGCGCCGCCAGGGCCGCATCCACCTGATCGGTCGAAAGGAGGCCATCGGTCTCCACCCCTTGGGCCCGGAGTACGCCCCGTCGCCACTCGCGCTTGGCCCGGCCGCGTGTTACGCCCCGGGGCGGCAGGCATCCGGCGAGGACCACGGCGCTCGCATGTGGGAACACCTCGATGGCCTTTGCGGCAACCGGGCCGCTCCCGTAGCGCTCGAATCCTTCCCGAGCCGCCGCCTCGAACACCTCGAAGCCGGATCGCATCCAATCGTAGAAGACGCTTCTGGCCTTCTTGGGGTCCGAGGGCGTCCCGAACGACTGGATGCCGAACCGGCGGATCTCCTGTTCGGTCAGCCGCGACCCGCCCGGACTTCGCCCCCAGCCCGGCGGGGAGTCGATGGCCACCACGTCCGGACGGGCCTGCCTGATGAGTTCCGCGATCTCCTCCAGCCCCGCGTGAAGCCGGGCCTCCGACGGCACCATGGACTCGTCGAGCAGGACGGCGTCGAGCCCCTTGCGCTTCGCGCCGACATCGATGCCAAGCGAGCGCACGGCGTCCGCTTCGTCCCTACGGCGTCCGCTGTCGGTGGGCCAGGAACTCCAGCAGGTCGCTCCGGGTGAGGACCCCCAGAGCCTGGCCGGCTTTGGCCACCACCACCGCCGGCTCCCGCTGGAGCTCGCCGAAGGCCACCTCGATGGGCTCGTCGAACTCGACCATGGGGATCGGCGGGCCCATGACCTCGGCCACGTCGGCCTGAAGGGCGTCGGGATCTCGGAAGATCCGGTCAAGGAGCGCCCGCTCCTGGATCGAGCCGACGAACTGGGTCACGTCCATCGACGGCTCCCGCACCACCGGCGCCTGCGAGATCCCGTACTCTTGGAGGACGTCGATGGCCTGACGTACCTTGTCGTGGGCGCTGATGGTGACGAGTGGCGGCATCTCGCCGTGCTTGGCCGAGAGGACCTCCTCGACCCGCGCCACCTCGGGCCGCTCGAGCATCCCGTACTGGAGGAGCCAGGAGTCTGAGTAGAGCTTCGAGAGGTAGTTGCGGCCGGTATCGGGAAGGATCACCACGATCAGGGTGGACTCGTCGAGCTCCCGGGCCACCTCCAGAGCCGCGTACACCGCCGTCCCGCAGGAGCCGCCGCCCAGGATGCCCTCCTGGCGGGTGATGGCCCTGGCCGTCCGGAACGAGTCCGCGTCTGACACCTTCACCCACCGGTCCACGAGCGACGGGTCGAGCGTCGCCGGCCAGAAGTCCTCGCCGATCCCCTCCACGAGGTATGGGCGGGGCTGGTCGCCCGAGAAAAGGGATCCCTCAGGGTCGGCGCCCACGACCATGAGGCCCGGCTTCCGCTCCTTCAAGTAGCGCGCCGCCCCGGTGATGGTGCCGCCGGTCCCCACGCCGGCGACGAGCACGTCGATCCCGCCCTCGGTCTGCTCCCAGATCTCGGGCCCGGTGGTCTCGTAGTGCGCCTTGGGGTTCTCCTGGTTGAAGTATTGGTTGGGCTGGAACGCGCCGGGGATCTCCTCGGTCAGCCGGTCGGCCACCCGGTAGTAGGACTCCGGCGACTCCGGCGCGACCGCCGTCGGCGTGATCACCACCTCCGCGCCGTACGCCCGGAGCAGCGCCACCTTCTCCTGGCTCATCTTGTCCGGCATCACGAAGATGCACTTGTAGCCCTTGATGGCCGCGGCGATGGCCAGG
>DASWJF010000291.1:0-2248 GCA_036397275.1 Actinomycetota bacterium | reverse complement strand
CCGTCGTGATCGCGGCCATCCTCGACAGGCCGGTCACCGTGTACGGCGGTGTCGCCGCGGCCCCCCTCTTCCAGGACGTCGCCCGCTACGCGATCGAACGGCTGTCGATCGCTCCCGGACGGCCCCTTCGACCGCCCCCCCACGCCCTCCCGGCGCGATGACCGGGACCGTCTGGGGGCACCGCGGGGTGCGGACGGTAAGCTCGGGTGACGTGGTTGCGCTCGGCCCCCAGGCACGACCGCTCGCCGACCTCATCGCCTCCCTGTCCCGGCCCGAGGTCCGTGGCGACGCATCCGTCGACATCGCCTCGATCGGGTATCGATCGCAGGACGCCGTCCCGGGCAGCCTGTTCTTCTGCGCGCCGGGCTCGAGGCTCGACGGCCACGACTTCGCCGAAGATGCAATGGGGCGGGGAGCGGCGGCCCTGGTCGTGGAGCGGTGGCTGCCGATCGACGTGCCGCAGGTGCTCGTCCCGTCCGTTCGAGAGGCCATGGGGCCGGTGTCATCGGCGTTCTTCGGGCGGCCGGCGGACCGCATGTCGATCGTGGGGGTCACCGGGACGAACGGGAAGACCACGATCACCTATCTGTTGGAGTCGGTGTTTCGCGCGGCCGGATGGGTCCCCGGCGTGATCGGGACGACGGGCGTGAAGATCGACGGCGAACCGGTGCCGTTCCCCCGAACCACGCCGGAGGCTCCCGACCTCCATGCCCTCCTGGCTCGGATGGTCGATCGCGGCGTGCGGGCGGTGGCCATGGAGGTCTCGTCCCACGGCCTCCATCAGCACCGGGTGGACGGCATCCGATACGACTGCGCGGTGTTCACCAACCTCACCCAGGACCACCTGGACTATCACCCCTCGATGGAGGAGTACTTCGAGGCGAAAGCACGGCTGTTCACACCGGGCATGTCGGAGCGGGCGGTGGTGAACCTCGACAGCCCCGAGGGCCGCCGCCTGATCCGGCCGGACCTCCCCACGATCACCTTCGGCCTGACGGCAGAGGCCGACGTGCGGGCCACGGACGTTCGAACCACCTCGGACGGCATCTCGTTCCGCGTGGGCGAGCTCGACGTGCGCTCGTCGCTCCGCGGCCGGTTCAACGTGGAGAACTGCCTGGCGACGGTGGCCACCGCGAGGTCGCTCGGCATCTCCGACGATGCCTCGACGAAGGGGATCGAGGCCGTCCGGGGTGTGCCGGGACGGGTGGAGACGGTGGAGGAGGGCCAGGGCTTCCTGGTGATGGTTGACTATGCGCACACGCCGGACAGCGTGGAGAACGTGCTGCGCGCGGCGCGGCCACTGGCCGCCGGGCGGATGATCGTGGTGTTCGGGTCCGGCGGGGACCGCGACCGCGCGAAGCGCCCGCTCATGGGAAGGGTGGCCACCGGCCTGGCCGACCTCACCGTCATCACGAGCGACAACCCGCGGAGCGAGGATCCCGTCGCGATCATCGCGGACATCGAACGCGGCGCGAAGGAGGGGGGCGGCGCCTACGTGATCGAACCCGACCGCCGGGCGGCCATCCGCCTCGCCGTGTCGGAGGCGCGGGAAGGTGACGTCGTGGTCATCGCGGGGAAGGGGCACGAGACCGGGCAGGAGTTCGCGGACCGCACCATCCCGTTCGACGACCGGTCCGTCGCGGCCGAGGAGATCCGGGCGCGAGGGGAAACGGCATGAGGCCCCGGCCGCTGTCGGACGTCGCGGAGGCGGTCGGCGGGAGGCTCCTCGGCGAGGATGCCACGGCCATGTCGGTCGCCACGGACAGCCGCACGGCCACTCCCGGGTCGCTGTTCTTCGCGCTCCGCGGAGAGCACGCGGACGGCCACGACTTCGTGGCCGATGCCATGGCCCGAGGCGCGACGGGGGTGGTGGTGCACCGGCCGGTACCCGAGGGCCCCGCGGTCGAGGTCGCCGACACGGCACGCGCACTGCTCGCACTGGCGGCCGACGAGCGCGCCCGCATGCCCGACGCGACCGTGATCGCCATCACCGGCGCGAACGGCAAGACCTCCGTGAAGGACTTCACCGCGGCCATCCTCGGGGCGGCATTCCGGACCCATGCCAGCCCGGCGTCCTTCAACAACGAGATCGGGCTTCCGCTCACCCTGCTCGGCGCGCCCGACGGGGTCGAGGTGATCGTGGCGGAGATGGGTGCTCGCCGCGTGGGCGACGTGACGCTGCTGTGTCGGGTGGCGGGGCCGGACGCGGCGGTCGTGACGAACGTCGGCCTGGCCCACATGGAGATCT
>DASWJF010000290.1:0-3053 GCA_036397275.1 Actinomycetota bacterium | reverse complement strand
GCACAGCGCCGACCCACCCGAGATCCGCCTGTCCGACGAGACGTTCCGTGCCCTGGACGCGCTCCGCGACTTCCTGTTCGATCGCGTGTACCTGCGCGACGAGGCTCGCTCGGAGCAGGACAAGGCGATCGCGCTGGTCCGTTCGCTGTTCGCGCACTACCTCGACCATCCGGAGGAGGTGCCCGAGGAGTACCATCGTGCCCCGGGGGATCTGCCGACCCGTGTCGCCGATTACATCGCCGGCATGACGGACCGGTACGCCCTCCGGGTGTACGAGCAGCTCTTCCTTCCCCAGGGCTGGCTGCTGTAGGCGCTGGGGGAGTGGTGGCAGGAAGGATCAGGCAAGAGGACATCGAGGCGGTCCGGGAACGGGCGGACCTGGTCAAGGTGGTCTCCGGCTACCTCACGCTGAAGAAGGCCGGCCACGACTCGTTCGTGGGCCTGTGCCCGTTCCACACCGAGAAGACCCCGTCGTTCTCGGTGTCCCCGTCGAAGCAGGTCTACTACTGCTTCGGGTGCGGGGCGGGCGGCGACGCCATCCGGTTCCTCCGCGAGGTCGAGCACCTGGAGTTCGCCGAGGCCGTCGAGCACCTCGCCAAGGAGTCCGGCATCACCCTCCGCTACGAGGGCGACACCCTGGCCGAGCGGCGAGCGTCGTCCCGTCGCCAGGCCCTCCACCGGGCGAACGAGGAGGGGGTGGGGCTGTACCACCGGACCCTCCTCGACCGGCCCGAGGCCGAAGGGGCCCGCGCGTACCTCGAGTCCCGGGGGATCGACCGCGACGCCTGGGTGGCGTTCGGCATCGGCTACGCGCCCGGGAACCCCGACTTCCTCCTCCGGGCCATGGCCCGGGCGCTCTCCCCGGAGATCCTGGTCGAGGCGGGCCTCGCGCTGCGAGACGCCTCGGGCAACGTCCGGGACCGGTTCCGGGGCCGGATCACGGTCCCGGTGCACGACCTGTCCGGCCGCGCCGTGGGGATCGGGGCCCGGATCCTCCCCGGCGATCGGGAGGAGGGCCCGAAGTACATGAACTCGCCGGAAACGCCCGTGTACCGAAAGGGCGAGGTCCTGTACAACCTCCATCGGGCCAAGGCCGCCGTGTCGAAGTGGGGCGAGATCGTGATCGTCGAGGGGTACACCGACGTCATCGCCCTGGCCCGGGCGGGCGTGGAGACGGCCGTGGCCACCTGCGGCACGGCGCTGGGCGAGGGGCACTTCCGCCTGGCCTCCCGGTTCGCGCAGCGGATGGTGCTGGCGTTCGACTCGGACGAGGCTGGGGCCCGGGCCGCCGAGCGGGCCTATGCGTTCCTGGAGCAGTTCCCGGTCCAGCCCGTGGTGCTGATCCTGCCCGAGGGGCTGGACCCGGCCGACTTCGTGCAGCGGCGAGGCGCGGAGGCGTTCCGGGAGCTCGCCGCGGGAGCGGAGCCGCTCGTCGAGTTCATGCTCCGGCGGAGCGTGGGCCGGCATGACCTGTCCTCCGTGGAGAGCCAGAGCGCCGCTGTGGCCGGGGCCCTTCCCGTCCTGGAGGGCCTGTCCGATCCAGTTCGGCAGCGCGAGTACGCGCACCTGCTGGCCGAGCTTGCACGGGTGTCCGAGACCTCGGTCCTGCTCGCGCTGGAGCGCCGGATGACCGGCCGCCCCGCGGAGGTGGCCCAGGCCATGAAGCGGGCCTCCGTCCACGAGCGGGTCGAGCGCGAGATGCTCCGGCTGCTCGCCCGCGACGCCGACATCTTCGGTGAGATGGCGAAGCGCCTGACCGAGGACCACTTCCAGTCGGCCCAGAACCGCAAGCTGTTCGCCCTTCTGGTGGCGGCGGAGGGCGACGTCCGCACCCTCATTGCCGATGCCGATGATGACAAGGTGTCGCGAGCCGCTTCGGCGCTCGCCCTGGAGCCGGTCGACGGCGAAGAGACGCTCGAGTACGCCGAGGACGTGTGGGCCCGGCTCCAGGAGTTCGCGCTCCGGCGAAAGAGCTCCGAGCTCCGCCACCGCCTCCAGAAGCTGAACCCCACGACCGATCCCCACTACGACCGGCTGTTCCAGGAGCTGATCGCCACCGACGGCGAGCTCCGGCGGTTGAAGGAACGGCACGGCGCGCCGGTCTGAGGGGCGTTGACGCGCGATGGGTCGCGGCCGGTCGCGTCTCGTACACTTGCGGGCGTTCGAACCTCCCGCCTGCTAGGAGACCCGTTGACCGAAGTGACCCGGGACCTTGGCTTGGAGGAGGCCAAGGAAACTATCACCGCCCGCGGACGGGAACGCGGGTTCGTCACCTCCGACGACCTCCTGGAGGCCGTCCCGGTCGATGACTTCACCCCCGAGCAGGTCGAGGAGTTCCTGAGCCAGGTCGAGGAGCATCTTCGAAGCGAGGGCATCGAGGTCATCGAGGTCCCCGGCGACGATCTGGTCGAGCCCGGTGTCGCCGCGCGTCTCGACGTCGACCTGCTGAAGGCGCCTACGAACGACCCGGTCCGGATGTACCTGAAGGAGATCGGGAAGGTCCCGCTCCTCACGGCGGCCCAGGAAGTGGACCTGGCCCGGCGCATCGAGGCGGGGGAGTTCGCCACCGAGCTCTCCGATGCCGAGATGGGCGACGGCAAGGTGGACCACAAGAGCCTGAAGACCGTGCTCGAGCGGTGTGTGGCCATCCGCGAGCACCAGCTCGAGAAGTTCGGCAAGGTCGAGGGCATCGGGCGGGACCGCATCTCGAAGAGCTGGAAGCCGAAGGGCCACGACGAGCTGGACGACTTCCTGCGGCGGGTGGAGCGGGACGGCCAGCTCGCCAAGAAGAAGCTGATCGAGGCGAACCTCCGCCTGGTGGTGTCGATCGCCAAGCGCTACGTGGGCCGGGGGATGCTGTTCCTGGACCTCATCCAGGAGGGGAACCTCGGGCTGATCCGCGCCGTGGAGAAGTTCGACTACTCGAAGGGCTACAAGTTCTCGACGTACGCCACGTGGTGGATCCGCCAGGCCATCACCCGGGCCATCGCCGACCAGGCCCGCACCATCCGCATCCCGGTGCACATGGTGGAGACCATCAACAAGCTGGTCCG
>DASWJF010000289.1:0-3414 GCA_036397275.1 Actinomycetota bacterium | reverse complement strand
TCCAGGCAGATGTCCGTGCGGATCTGCCGTTGGAGCTCCGCGTGGTCCACCAGGTCCTCGTGGTGCAAGGGCTGCTCCACCATGAGCAGGTCGAAGGCGTCGAGGGCCAGGAAGGTCCCGGCGTCCTCCAGCGTGTACGCGGCGTTCGCGTCCACCGACAGCGGGACGCCGGGGTAGGCCTCGCGCACCGGGGCCACCCGATCCACGTCGAGGCCGGGCTGGATCTTCAGCTTGATCCGTCGGTACCCCTCGGCCAGGTAGCCGCCGATCTCTTCCACCAACCCCTCGACGGTGGGCGCGATGCCCACCGAGACGCCGCACGTCACCCGATCTCGCTCGGCGCCGAGGTACCGGGCGAGTGAGGCTCCCCTCGCCCGCAGCTCGGCGTCGAGTACCGCGTCGATCATCGTGGCCTTCGCCATGGGGTTCCCTCGTACGAAGGCGAACGCCCCATCCAGCTCCTCGGCCGAGACGTCGCCGGCCCGGAACAGGGCCGGGGCGAGGAATTCACGGATCACGGACCAGGCACCCTCGTTGAACTCCTCGGAGAACCGCGGTTCCGGGCCCGCCACGCACTCGCCCCATCCCTCGGCGTCGTCGGTCTCCACCCGGGCCACGATGCAGACCTTCTCCGTCTCCTCCCCGAAGCTGGTCCGGAAGGGACGCACCAACGGGAGCGAGACCAGCCGGAGCTCGACGGCCCGGATCCGCGTCATCGGCCCGCCCGATCGCCCGCGGCGCCGGGGAAGACGAGCCGGTAGCCCGGCGCTCGGTCGCCGGCCGAGCCGAAGGCCACGACGATCGCGCCGTGGCCGAAGCACTCTTCCAGCACGTCCCCCACGGCGTCTCGCCATTCGGCTGCCAGGCCCGGGTCGCGTTCCTTCAAGCCCGCGTAGTCCCGGGGGATGCACACCCGCAAGCTGCCTCCGTTCGGCGGGATCGGCCCCGCGCGCACCGGTCGGGGCAAGTCGTCCGGTCCGCTCGCCTCGAGCACGGCGAGCTCGTCACCCTTCGGGATGGGCCGAGGTCCGGCCGTCCGGTCCAGGTCCCACCGCACCACGAGCCGGTCGCTCCGCTCCCCTCGATTCACCATGTCCGTCATGGCCCCGTAGAAGTCGCGGTGGAACCGGTCGCACACCACCCCGAGCTTGTTGATGTTGAAGTGCGCGTTGCGGGACTGGAGCGGGTCGAAGGTCCACCGGACCACGCTGTAGCCCTGCTCGAGGGCCTGGGCCCGCTGCGCGAGCTTCAGGGCGTACCCCGCGCCCCGAGAGCGGAGGTCGGGAGCCACCGCGAGCATGTGGGAATGGACGTGTGGCCCGTCCTGGTCGGACCCCATCCACCCCAGGACGTAGCCGACCATCTCGCCTCGCCGAAACGCCCCGTACGGCCGGTTCCCACTGTCGGACAGGGCCCGGATCATCTCCCGGGGCACGAGCTGGTGCTCTCCCCAGGTGGCGATCATGATCCGCAGGATCTCGTCGGCGTCTTCCAGTGTGGTGCAGGGCCGAAGCTCGACCTCTGCCGCGCGGGCGGCCTGCTCGGCTGCCTTCCAAGCCTCGCTCACCGCCATGGCGCCGGGAGTCTACCGTGGGCCCAGTTCGGCCCCAGGAACACGAAGGGCCCGTGCCGCGGCACAGGCCCTTCGATACGACGCCGGAACTACCCGCCCTCCGGAGGGGGAAGCTCCTGCCACTCGTCTTCGCTGAACTCCTGACCGCGGCGCCGCTTGAAGAACGCGACGACCGCGGCGATGATCGCGCCGATGAACGCCAGGCGGAGCAGCTTCCCGAAGAAGCCGTGCTTCTTCTCGGACTCCTCGCCTTCCGCCATCCGAGTCTCCTCCTTTCGCGGTGGGCCTGGTTGGACTTGAACCAACGACCTCATCCTTATCAGGGATGCGCTCTAACCGAGCTGAGCTACAGGCCCGAAGCGAGGACCCGAAGGCCCCATCTACCCGGGTCCCGGCAAGCGTACGCGTGGCTCAAACGGGCTGTCAACGTCGTGGGCGACCTGCCGATTCGTGGAAGAAGGCGCCGCTCAGTGGGGCTCGGCCAGCGTGACCTCGATCCCACCCACGACGTCCGAGATGAGGTTGTACAGGAACGCGATGAACAGGTTGATGAGCGACCAGATGATGACCATGGCCACCCCGATCAGGGTCATGCGGGCGAAGATCCAGCCTCCGTGGATCTTGAAGTCCTCTTCGGCGAACAGCTCCCGCGTGAACTCGGTCAGGTGGTCGATGGCGCCGACCGCGCCCAGGATCCAATAGAGCATCGCCAGCGCGAGCAGGATCACCAGGACGATGCAGGAATAGAACAGGAGCGAGAACTTGAACACCGACCACGGCCCGACCTTCCGGATCACCACCCGCGTCTGACGGGCCCGCCGGCGCGGCCGCATCGCCGTTTCCGCAGGCACGGCCGCCACCGTTCCAGCGTCCGGGGCGGGCGCGGGCGCGGTCGGTTCCGTGGTCGGTTCCGTGGCGAGGCCGGGTTCGTCCATTCGCTGGGTCATCGGATACCCCGTCTTTGTACGCGGCCAGGCCACCTTCGGCAACAACCCCGAGCCACGAAGCGCGCCGGCGAGGGCTCCGTCTGGTGCGCCGAAGAGCACACGACAGTGGAGCGGAACGATCACCGCCAAGACCGTCAGCGTGATAACCCAGTCGCCTGCCCCGGGGTTCCCCTGCACGAGCAGGGCCCCGGCGCCGGTCGCGAGGCCTGACCCGGACAGGAACCCGACGGCGCCCGCCGGCGGCAGCCGTCTCCACAGCACGAACGCCCCGAGCAGGCCGGCGGCGGCACCGCCGGCGATCAACACGACGCTGGTCGCAGGGGTCACGGGTGCGATTATGGAGCCTCCTGAGGAGGTGGCCGAGGTGGGTCGCGAATGGCGACGCCAGGTGTGAGCACGACCCGTAGCGCCGAGCTCGCCGACCTCCGGCTGATCTTCACGATCCAGGCCCTCCGGGCGTTCCTGTACGGGTTCGGGAGCGTGGTCCTCGGGACCTCGCTCGTGCGTGGCGGGCTAACCGACGTCGAGGTCGGCGTGGTCTTCACGGCGATGTTGGCGGGCGCGGCGGCGAGCTCGACGGCGGTGGGGTTGGTTGGGAACCGGGCCGGCCGGCGGAGGGCCTACTCGGTGCTCCTGCTGGTCATGGGCCTCGCGGGGGCCGTGTTCGCCCTGACCGATTCGCTCCTGCTGCTGGTCCCGGCGGCGCTCACCGGCACCCTCTCCACCGACCCCAACGAATCCGGGCCCATCACTTCGCTCGAGCAGGCCATGATGGGGAACGCTCCGCCGGCCCACCGGGCCAGGGTGTTCGGACGGTACAACGCGGTCGCGTATCTGGCCGGCGCGGTCGGGTCCCTGGCCGGCGGTGGCCCCGCGGCATTCCGAGAGCTGTTG
>DASWJF010000288.1:0-22205 GCA_036397275.1 Actinomycetota bacterium | reverse complement strand
CGACCGCTCGTTCATCCGCGACGTGGCCGACGACGGCCAGGCCGCCAGCATGGTCCGGGCGGTCATCCAGCTCGCCGAGGGCCTGGGGATGACCCCCCTCGCGGAGGGCATCGAGACCGAGGAGCAGTGGCGGTCCCTGGTCGAGCACGGGTGCCGACTGGGGCAGGGCTACTTCTTCTGCCGGCCGGTGCCCGGTCCCGACATCCTGGCCCTGTACCGGCGTTCCGGGTTCACACTAGTCCGGGCCGCCGGGTAGGGACGGCCGGGGTCAGCGCCTCCGGGCCGGGCGCCTGAGGGAGGAGCGGCGTCCCCGCGCGGAGCCCGAGAAGACCACCCGCGGCGGCGCCAAGGTCATGCCCGCCTGCTCGAACTCCAGGTGTAGGTCGAGCCGGGCGGCGATCCGGCTCACGTCGCCCTGCTGCTCCGCGGTGACCAGGGTGATGCCGGTGCCGCTCCGTCCGGCCCGCGCGGTGCGGCCCACCCGGTGCACGTAGCCGTTGTCATCCTGGGGCGGATCGAAGTTCACCACGTGGGTGATCCGGTCGAGGTCCAGCCCGCGGGCCGCCACGTCGGTGGCCACCAGGACGTCCACGCTGCCGGACTCGAACCGGGCCAGCGACCGTTCGCGAGCCGGCTGGGCCATGTCGCCGTGCATCGCCGCGGCCCGGACGCCGTTCGCCTTCAGCTTCTGCACGAGCCGGTCGGCCCCCCGCTTCGTGCGGACGAACACCAGGGTGAGGTCGCGGTCCTTCTGGAGCAGCTCCACCAAAGCCTCGACCTTGTCTCCCGCCGAGACGGGCACGAAGCGGTGCGCCACCTCCTCGACGGTCTTGGCGTCGGTGTCGACCTCGTGCCGCCGGGGGTCCCGGGTGTACGTCGCCGCGACGTGGCCCACGGCCCCGTCGAGCGTGGCGGAGAAGAGCATGGTCTGACGGCGCTCCGGCAGGAGGCGGACGATCCGGTCCACCTGGGGCTGGAACCCCATGTCGAGCATGCGGTCGGCCTCGTCGAGGATCAGGACCCGCACGTGGTCCAGCCGCACCAGGCGCCGCCCCACCAGGTCGGTCAGCCGGCCCGGCGTGGCGATGAGGATCGGAGCGCGGCCCGCGTCCTTGCCCTGGGCCACCACGCCGACCCCTCCGTACGCCACGGCCACCCGCAGGCCCTTGGCCTTCGCAACGTCGGAGAACTCCTCGGCCACTTGAACGGCCAGCTCGCGGGTGGGGACCAGCACGAGGGCGGACGGGCCGGGACCGGCCGGATCCACTCGCTCAACGATGGGGATGGCGAAGGCCAGGGTCTTGCCCGAGCCGGTCTGTGACTTCGCCAGGACGTCGTGCCCGGCGAGGGCATCCGGCAAGACCAGGGATTGGATGGGGAACGGCGCGACGATGCCGCGCCGGGACAACGCCTGGACGACGGCCGGTGACGCGCCGAGGTCGGGGAAGGACCGTGTTGACATGTTCGACTCCTTCTGCCGCGACCCTTTGTGCCGCGGCTGGGCTCAGGGAGGTTCTGCCATGACCCCGAGACCACCGAAGGAGGAACGAGGAAGCGAAACCTCACGGGACGGCGATGGCCGTCCGTATCGACAAGCGTACCAGGCGGCTCAGCCGGCGCCCCGGAGCAGGAGGGCGATCATGGCGAAATGGCAGGCCGCGGCGGCCACCATGAAGGCGTGCCAGACCTCGTGGAACCCGAACGTGGCCGGGCGGGGGTCCGGGCGCTTGGTGGCGAACACGATGGCGCCGGCCGTGTACAGGGCGCCCCCCAGGACCATCAGCGTGATCTGGGGCCGGGTCATCCCTCGCACGAGCTGGGGGAGCGCGACCAGCGCGAGCCACCCGAGCCCCATGTACAGGATGCCCGTGGTCACGTGGAGCCCGTCGATCCTGGCCAGCTTGAGCGTGATCCCCACCGCCGCGCCGGCCCACACCACGGACAACATGACGAGGGACCACGCGCCGTCCAGCACCAGGATGCTGACCGGCGTGTAGCTCCCCGCGATCAGCACGAAGATCATCGAGTGGTCCAGGCGCTTCATCCGCCGGAGCGCGTCGGGTGACCAGCCGACGCGGTGGTAGGCGGCGCTCGAGCCGAACGCCGCGGTCAGGCTGAGGGCGTACAGGGCCGCGGCGGCCCGGGCGGGGCCGCTCCTCGCCAGGAGGACCAGGGCCACGCCGGCGGGGACCGAGACGAAGAACGCCACCTCGTGGATCCATCCGCGCAGACGGGGCTTGGCGGAGGCGAAGGCGGCAGGCATCGGGCTCCATGCTACGTCGGCCCGGGGTACCCTTCGAAGATGCGTGGCCCCACCGGCGACCTGGCACACCGCCTGGCCGTCGCCCGCGGCGACGAACCCGCCGACCTCGTCCTCTTCGGAGGCCGCGTCCTGTCCGTCTTCACCGGCGAGCTCCTGGAGGCCGACGTGGCCCTGGCCGGCCAGCACGTCGCGGGCGTCGGCCGGTACGAGGGGCGAGAAGCCGTCGATGTCTCCGGCCTGCTGCTGCTTCCCGGGTTCATCGATGGGCACATGCATATCGAGTCGACGAAGCTCCCGCCCGACGAGTTCGCCCGGGCCGCGCTCCCGTGGGGGACGACCACGGCGGTCCTCGACCCCCACGAGATCGCCAACGTGTTCGGGCTGGATGGCGTGCGGGCCCTGCTCGACGCGGCCCGCGGCGTCCCGTTGGACTTCTACGTCATGGTGTCGTCGTGCGTCCCGGCCAGTCGGTTCGAGTCGAGCGGGGCCACGGTCGATGCGGACGACATCGCACGGTTCCTGGCGGAGGAGCCGAACGCCATCGGGATCGCGGAGATGATGGACTTCCCGGCGGTCGTGGGGGGCGACGAGCCCACGCTGGCGAAGGTGGAGGCCGCGGGAGGGCGCCACATCGACGGTCACGCGCCGGGCCTGTCGGGCCCCGGGCTGAACGCGTACCTGGCGGCCGGCGTCCGCAGCGACCACGAGTGCACGACCTACGAGGAGGCCCTGGAGAAGCGGCGCCTGGGGATGTGGATCATGATCCGGGAGGGCTCGGCGGCCCGAAACCTGGAGGCCCTGCTCCCGCTGGTCCTGGACCACGGGCCGGCGAACTGCCTGCTCTGCACGGACGACCTCGAGCCCGACCACCTGCTCGAGGAAGGTCACGTCAACGACGTCATGCGAAAGGCCGTCTCGCTCGGGTGCCCGCCGGCCGACGCGGTGGTGATGGGCTCGCTGAACGCCGCCCGCTATCACCGGTTGCACGAGCTCGGCGCGATTGCCCCCGGATTCGTGGCGGATGTCGTGGCCGTGGAGGACCTCGAGCGGTTCCGCCCGGTCCGGGTGTGGAAGCGGGGACGGCTGGTGGCCCGGGACGGCAAGCCACTGAACGTCCCGAAGTCGCCGATGCCCGACTGGATGCGGGGCAGCGTGCACGTGCCGCCCCTTTCCGCGGAGCACTTTCGGATCGAGGCCGACGGCCGGGTCCGGGTGATCGGGGTGGAGGCGGGCCAGATCGTGACCCGGGCCCTGGTGGAGGAGGCCACCCATGTCGGCGGGGAGGGAGTGGCCGACCCCGCCCGGGACCTGGCCAAGATCGCGGTGATCGAGCGCCACCGGATGACCGGCCGGATCGGCCTGGGGTTCGTCCGGGGCTTCGGACTGAAGCGCGGAGCCCTGGCCTCCACCTACGCCCACGACGCGCACAACGTTGTGGTGGTGGGGGTGGACGATGCCGACATGGCGGCCGCCGCGAACCGGCTGGTCGAGATGGGCGGCGGCCAGGTTGCCGTGGCTGGCGGCGCGATCCTGGGCGAGGTGCCCTGTCCGTTCGGAGGGCTGCTCGCCGACCTCCCGGCCGAGCAGGTCGCCGCGATGGTGCACGGCATGGGCAAGGCCGCGAAGGAGATGGGCGCCACCCTGCCGTCGCCGTTCATGGCCATGTCTTTCCTGGCCCTGTCGGTGGTCCCGGAGCTGAAGCTCACCGACCGCGGCCTGGTGGACACGGTCCGCTTCGAGCTGGTGCCGCTCCAGGTCTGAGCCCGGAGTCGAGCCGGAACCCGGCCTCCCTCAGGTGCCGAGGACCCCTCGCACCGTCTCCGCGATCCTCGCCGCCGAGATGCCGGCCGCCTCGCGCAGTTCGTCGGCGGTCCCGGAGCCCGGCAGGGCGGTCACGGCGAGCTTGATCACGCGGCCCGACAGCTCGCCGCCGGCCAGAGCCTCCAGGACCGCGTCGCCCAGGCCGCCCTCCACCCAGTGGTCCTCCACCACGACCACGGTCCCGGTCTCGCCAAGCGCCGTTCGGAGCGTCTCGGCGTCGATGGGCTTCACCGAGTAGGCGTCGATGACCCGAACGGCCACCCCCTCGGCATCGAGCGCGTCCGCCGCCTTCAGCGCCTCGAACACGGTCACGCCGGCTCCCACGACGGTGGCGCGGTCGGCACCGCTCCGGCGGAGCACCTTGCTCCCGCCGATGGGGAACTGCTCGCTGGCGTCGTAGAGCTTCGGCGTCTTCTCTCGCGTGGTGCGGATGTACGTGATGCCGGGACGCTCGGCCATCGCCGACGTGAGCTTGGCGGCCGCGTTGCCGTCGGCCGGATACAGGACGGTGGAGCCGTGGACGGCGCGCATCATGGCCAGGTCTTCCAGGGCCATCTGGGACGGACCGTCTTCGCCGATCGAGACGCCGGCGTGCGAGCCGGAGAGCCTGAGGTCCGCCCGGCTCACCGCGGCCATCCTGACGAAGTCGTAGGCGCGGGTCAGGAACGCGCCGAACGTCGCCGCGAAGACGGTCTTGCCCAGGGCCTGGAGCCCCACGGCGACCCCGGCCATGCACTGCTCGGCAATGTACAGCTCGACGAACCGGTCCGGCGCGACCTTCTGGAAGTCCTCGGTATGGGTGGAGTTCGAGACCTCGCCGTCGAGCACCACCAGGTCCGGCCGGGCGGCCATCGCCGCCAGGGTCTCGCCGAACGCCTTGCGGGTGGCGATCCCGGTCTCGTACGTGGGGAGCTCGAACGTCCACGGGGTCGGCGGCGGGGCGATCCTCGACTCCGGCTTCGGGGGTGTGATGACCATGGAGCGCGAACCGCCGAGCTCCGCGATGGCCTGCTCCGCCTCCTCCTTCGACAGCGCCTTGCCGTGCCAGCCCTCCTTGTTCGCCACGAGCGAGACGCCGTGGCCCTTCTCGGTCCTCGCCACGATCAGCACGGGCCGGCCGGCCTCCTCGGCCTCCCCGTAGGCGCGGTCGATGGCGGCGACGTCGTGGCCGTCCACCTGGATGGGGAGCCAGCCGAACGCGCGGGCCCGGTCGGCGTAGGCGTCACCGTCCCACTGGAGCATGGTCGGACCTCGCTGGCCCAAGCGGTTCATGTCGAGCACGGCGATGAGGTTGTCCACGCCGTGGAACGACGCGTTGGCCATGGCCTCCCACACGGAGCCCTCCAAAGACTCGGAGTCGCCCATCAGCACCCACACCCGGGCCGGGTTCGTATCGAGCTTCATGGCCAGGGCCATGCCGAGCCCGATGGGCAGTCCCTGGCCGAGCGACCCGGTGGCCACGTCGATCCACGGCATCCCGGGAAGCGGCGCGGGATGCCCCTCCAATGGACTCCCGAACCTGCGGTACGTCATCAGCTGCTCGTCGGTGATCGCTCCGATCGCCTTCAGCACCGAGTACATCAGGGGGGAGGCATGGCCCTTCGACAGGACGAACCGGTCGTTGGCGGGGTTCTTGGGGTCGGAGACGTCGTATCGGAGGTGGTCGGCGTACAGCACGGCGAGCAGGTGCGCGGCGGACAGGGACGAGGTGGGGTGGCCCGAGCCGGCCTCCGTCGAGGCTCGGATGCCGTCGACGGCGAGCTGCGCCGCCAGCTCGTTCCACTCCTCGACCTTGTCCATCCCCGCCTCCCGTGGTGTCCGTTCGTGTTCCAGCTTATCCGCCGACCGTGAGATGGTGGCCGGATGACGCTCCCGGTGAAACCACCGATCGCGCCGATGCTCGCCAAGCTCGCGGACGAGATCCCCGTCGGGAAGCGGTGGCTGTACGAGCCGAAGTGGGACGGGTTCCGCGCCGTGGTGTTCAAGGACGGCCAGGAGGTCCGGCTGCTCAGCCGGGACGACCGGCCCCTCGGCCGGTACTTCCCCGAGCTCGTCTCCGTGCTCCAGGCTGCCCCCGTGGACCGGTTCGTGGCGGACGGCGAGATCGTCGTGGTGATGGGGACCGGCCTCGGGTTCGACGAGCTGCTCCAGCGGATCCACCCCGCGGAGTCTCGGGTTCGGAAGCTGGCGGCCGAGTGGCCGGCGACCCTCGTCTTGTTCGACGCCCTGGCCAGGGACGACCGGGATCTCCTGTCCCTGCCGTTCGCCGAGCGACGGGCCGAGCTGGTGCGGCTCCTGCGGGACGCGGGGGCGAACGTTCGGGCGGGGACCGTCCGCGATCTCCGTCCGGGGCCGGAGCTCGCGCTGACCCCCCAGACCGACGACCTCCGTCTGGCCACGACGTGGTTCGAGGACGAGGAGGGCGTTGGGCAAGACGGCATCGTGGCCAAGCCCGCCGACCTCCCGTACCGCTCCGGCGAGCGGGCCATGGTGAAGGTGAAGCACCACCGCACCGCCGACTGCGTGGTGGGCGGCTACCGGCCGGCCAAGGCCGGAGGGGGCGTGGGAAGCCTGCTGCTCGGCCTGTACGACGAGGACGGCGCGCTCCAGTTCGTCGGGCACACCTCCTCGTTCACGGCCGCGCAGCGGAGGGATGTCCGAGAGCTGGTCCGGCCGCTGGAAGGAGGCGAGAGCTTCGGCCAAGGGCGGACCCCCGGCGGCCCCAGCCGATGGAGCGCGGGCCGCGACTCGTCGTGGGTGAACATCCAGCCCACGCTCGTGTGCGAGGTGCAGTTCGACCGCCTCCAGGGTGGGCGGTTCCGTCACGCCGCGCGGTTCCTCCGGTGGCGCCCGGACCGCGATCCGCGGTCCTGCACGTTCGGTCAGTTGCTGGGCTCCCCGCCGGCCTGAGCCGAGCGAGGGTCCGCCGGAGCGGGACCGGCGCCCTGCTACCCTGTGCCGCATGGCTGATTACAAAGAGGTCCGCGTCGAGCGGCTCTATCTCAAGGTCCCGAACACAGACAAGCTGCGCAAGACCGCGGCCGGTCGGCACAGCCACCTCCTGGCCGCGGGGTGGCGGGAGGTGGAACGCAAGCCGGGCTTCGACCACGTCTGGGTCCGGTACGAGCGCACCGGACTGACGCCCCTCAAGCTCCGTCTGCCGAAGGGCGGCGCCGAGGTCCCCCGCATGGAGCGCCGGCCCCGCGGCCAGTTCCAGGGCGGCGGCCGCGGCGGGCGTGGAGGGTTCCGGGGCGGGGGTCGTGGCGGCGGCGGTGGCGGTGGCCGCGGTGCCCCCGGTGCGGGTGGACCCCGCGGTGCCCCCGGTGCGGGTGGAGCCCGCGGTGCCCCCGGTGCGGGTGGACCCCGCGGTGCCCCCGGTGTGGGTGGAGCCCGTGGTGCCCCGGGTGGAGCTCCCGGCGGTGGGGGCGCTGGAGCCGGTCCGGCCGGCCCGGGCGACACCGGCGGTAAGGCCGCTTCGTAGCGACGCCGGATGTGACGAGGGACCCGCCGCGGCGGGTCCCTCGCTTCGTTCCGGGTTCGGATAAGGCTTAGCCGACCAGCCGGACGTTCGTCGCCTGGGGTCCCTTCTGACCCTGGGTGACGTCGAACTCGACGGCCTGGCCCTCTTCGAGGTTGCGGTAGCCCTCACCCGTGATCGCGCTGAAGTGCACGAAGACGTCGGGTCCGCCCTCCTGGGAGATGAAGCCGAACCCCTTCTCGGGGCTGAACCACTTCACGGTACCGGTTGCCACTAGCAATCCCCTCCTTCCTTGGCGCCGAGCGGGTCGGGGAAGCCGCCCGTCGGGCCGCCGGCGAGTCGCCGGGAGGGAACTGCTCGTGGTGCGAACTGGCGTACTACGATGCTGCCCCTCACGCGCACGATACCACCCGCCGGCGGCGACCGCCCCCCGGGGTCGAGACCTCGGCTGGCGCCGCGGCCGAACATCCTTCGGTTTCTGAGCTATTCGGCCGGACGGATGCCCTGTATCATGCCATCAGGAAGCGATCTGTTCGACGTCCTCAGGTCCGGGAGGCGGCGACCCGAGCAACATGAGGGGAGGTCTGGATGAGCGACGAGCAGAAGCGCGCGGGCGGGCAGGAGCGCGCTGGTGAGCGGGAGCGTGAGAGGGGCGGGCGCCCCAAGCACGAGGCCGGCAAGGCCCACGCCGCGGAGCAGCCGTTTCCGTACCCGCTGAAGCGCGAGTTCGTCGAGCCGGACTGGACCCGCCTCCCCGGCTTCGCCGACGTCACCGTGGAGCAGTGGGAGAGCGCTCAGTGGCAACGCGCCCACACTGCGAAGAACCTGGTCGAGTTGAAGCGCGCGCTCGGCGGCCACCTGGACGACGACCTCTACGCCGACATCGAGCGGGACCAGCAGGAGCGGTCCACGATGTCCATGCTCATCCCGCCCCAGATGATCAACACCATGGACGAGCGAGACCTTCGAGACGACCCGGTCCGCCGGTACATGGCCCCCGCCTTCTCCGACCGTCACCCCGAGTGGACCAGCCACCCCATGGCCGCCCGGGACAGCCTGCACGAGGCCGACATGTGGGCCGTGGAGGGACTGACCCACCGCTACCCAACCAAGGTGCTGGCCGAGATGATCTCGACGTGCCCGCAGTACTGCGGCCACTGCACGCGGATGGACCTGGTGGGGAACGACACCGCCCAGGTCCTGAAGTACAAGTTCGAGCTGAAGCAGCAGGAGCGGTGGGACGCCATGCTCGACTACCTGCGGCGCACCCCGTCGGTTCGCGACGTGGTGGTCTCGGGGGGCGACGTGGCCAACATGCCGATCAAGCGGCTCGAGGACTTCGTGGGAAAGCTCCTCGACATCCCGAGCATCCGGGACATCCGCCTGGCCACCAAGGGCCTGATGGGGATCCCCCAGCACTTCCTCCAGGACGAGGTGCTGGAGGGCTACGCGCGGATGGCCCGGACGGCGAGGGATCGGGAGGTGGACATCGCGATCCACACCCACATCAACGCCGCGCAGCAGGTCACGCCCCTGGTGGGCAAGGCCGTTCGGGCTCTGCTCGATATGGGATACCGCGATGTGCGGAACCAGGGCGTCCTGCTCCGCGGGGTGAACACCACGCCGGAGGCGCTCCTCGAGCTGTGCTTCATGCTCCTCGACCACGGGAAGGTCATGCCGTACTACTTCTACATGTGCGACATGATCCCCAACTCAGAGCACTGGCGGACCTCGCTGGCCGAAGGCCATGACCTCCAGTACGGGCTCCTCGGCTACCTCCCGGGCTTCGCCACACCCCGGGTGGTGTGCGACGTCCCGTTCGTGGGCAAGCGGTGGGTCCACATGGTGAAGAACTACGACCGGACCCGGGGCATCTCGTACTGGACGAAGAACTACCGGACGGGGATCGAGTTCGACGATCCCGACGCCCTCGGCCGCGAGTACCCGTACTACGACCCCATCTACACCCTCCCCGAGGAGGGCCAGGAGTACTGGCGGGAGTACATGCGCAAGGACCGCCGCCAGCTCCAGCCGGTCTAGCGGGACGCCGAACCGCGCCCTTCACGAGGGAGCGGCCGGAAGCTCATACACAAGCCAACCGGGCGCCGCCGCAACGGTGGTCGCCGGCAGACCGTCGAGCGGCGAGCCCGGTGGCGGTGGCATCCGCAGCACAACAAACGCCCGGTACCCGCGATCAGAGAGCGCCCGGAGCGCTTCGATCGTGTCGTCGTCAACCGTCCGCAGGTGCCGGCCATCGCAGCCGGAGGCGAACGCGATCTGGGGGAAGCCGTCCGAGCTGGCGAATGCGCAGGGACCCTCGCCGGCCAGGTCTCGAACGGCCAGGCCCACCTGACGCGCCGCGGCGCGGGCGACGGACGCACCCGCCTCGATCCGGTTCGCCGTCCCGACCTGCCATCCGGTCCACGCGGCGACGAGTACGATCGCCAGGGTGGCAGCGGCCGGCGAAGCGGCCCGAGTTCTCAGCAGGTACGCGACGCCGGCCGCCGCCGGCACGCACAGGAGCGCGTACGCCGGGAGCAGGAACCGGGGGGCGAGGCCCGACACGACCAGGAGGTACTCCACGGCCAGGGTGAGCCCGCCGAGGGTCGCGGCTACCAGGGGGCCGAACGCCGCCGACCTCCTGCTCCGGGCCAGGGCCCACCCGGCGAGGGCGGCGACCGCCCCCACCCACAGCCCCCCGGCCACCGGGACCTCCGCCTGCTGCTCCGGCCCGAGAGTCGGCCCGTTCGTCAGGGCGAGGTACTGACGAGCCTTCTCCCCCAGGCCGCCCGGGACGACGTGGCCCACGGTCCCCGCCTCGCGGAGTGCTGCAACCGGACCCCCGTACCGCACCGACATCTCCACGAGCCAGGGCGCCCATCCCATGGCCAGGCCGCCCCCCAGCCACGCGAGTGTTCGAAGCGACCCGCGACCCTGGAGGAGGAGGACGGCCACGCCGAACGCGGCCGCCAGGGCCAGGGCATCGGACGGCCGGAACAGCCCCACGAGGGCGAGGAGCGCCGCGGCGGCGGGCACCGCCCACCGACCGGGGCCGCCGAACCCGGGGGCGAGCATCCCGGCCGCCGCCACCCCGAGCATGGCCGCCCACAGGTTCGGCATGGCCTCCGACCCGTAGAACAGGCCGAGCCAGGAGAACCCCAGGGTGAACGCGGCGAGCGGAGCGGCGAGTCCCAGCACCGGGACCCACGGTAGGAACGCGGCGGCAAGGGCGGCCGACGACGCCACCGCCAGGAACAGCCGCACCGTCGCCATGGACCCGCCAAACGCCGTCGCCGGGGCCACCAGGAACGTGATGCCCCGGGCCCGGGAAGGGGCGAAGACGATGGCTTCCGAACCCGGGGTGACCTGCGAGAGATAGATCGCCTCGTCCCAGGAGGGCGCCCGATCGAGCGAGAACAGGACGAGCTGGGCCACCAGGAAGCCCGCTCCCACCACGACCAGCAGGCGTCGCGCGAGCACGCGTTCCCTGTCGTCCATCGCCGGCCATCATGGCGCACGGCGCCCCGGCGCCGCCCCCGGGATGAAGTACCGTGCTTCGCCATGCGCCGCCTCTCGCGCCGCCGCAGCGGGGCGCTCTCCGCTCCGGCCGCGCTCCTCGCGCTCGGGCTCGTCGGGATGGCGTGCTCCGACGGAGGCCTGGACTGGGACACCTTGCCGCCGGCCGACCTCGGCGACCGGCCCGCGCGCGTGGACGCGGCCGCGTTCGAGACCCGTTGGCCCATCAAGCACGTGGTCTTCGTCATCAAGGAGAACCGCACCTTCGACAACATGTTCGGCCGGTTCCCCGGGGCGAACGGCGCGACGACGGGGATGGACCGCGGCGCGATCCGCCCTCTGACGCCGGCCATCGACCGGATCCCCGAGGACATCAAGCACTGCTACGAGTGCGCCCTCCAGGCCTGGAACGGCGGGAAGATGGACGGCTTCGCCACGATCGGCGACCCCGCCGACCGGTACGCGTACACCCAGTACGGGCCCGAGGACCTGCCCGCCTACTGGCGGTGGGCGCGGGAGTTCGTCCTGGGGGACAACTTCTTCGCCTCCGCCCAGGGGCCGTCGTTCCCCAACCACCTGTACACGATCGCCGCGCAGTCCGGGGGAACGCACGACAACCCGGTCCAGGACCTGGACCTGATGCGGGAGCGCCACCGGGAGACCGGCCTGTTCAAGGCGTGGGGGTGCGACTCGGTGGAGGGCTCGTACGTCAAGGTCGAGGATCGCGAGGGGGTGGAGAAGAGGATCCCGCCGTGCTTCGACTTCCTCACCGAGGCCGACCTGTTGATGCGGGCGGGGATCCCCTGGGCCTACTACTCGGCGACGAACATGCAGAGCGGCTACCTGTGGTCGGCCTACGACGCCGTCCGCCACATCCGCGAGGACGAGGAACTATGGCAGACGCACATCTTCCCCGTGGACAACGTGGTCCAGGACATCGAGGACGGCCGCCTCCCCCCGGTCACATGGGTGACGCCGCGGTTCGAGCTGTCCGAGCACCCCGAGTACAGCTTCTGCCACGGCCAGAACTGGAGCACGAAGGTGGTGAACGCCATCATGGACAGCCCCATGTGGAAGGACACCGCCATCTTCCTCACGTACGACGACTACGGCGGGTTCTACGACCACGTGCCGCCGCCACAGGTGGACCGGTTCGGGTTCGGGATCCGCGTGCCGCTCCTGGTGATCTCGCCGTACGCGAAGCGGGGCTACGTGGACAACACCCTGGGGGAGTTCTCGTCGGTCCTGCGGTTCATCGAGGACAACTGGGGCCTGTCGCAGCTCACGCACCGCGACAGGAACGCGGACAACCTCACCACGGCCTTCGACTTCACGCAGGAGCCGCGCCCGCCGGACCCCCAGCCGGTCCGGACCGATTGCCCCGGCCTGAAGTTCCCCGACGGCTAGACCGGGCTAGTCGAACGGGGAGCCGATGGTGCGGGCGAGCGGCCATCCCGGCGCGAGGTGGGCCAGGGTGGTGCCGTACGGGCAATCCTGCCGGAGGGGCAGGACCAGCTTCTTGAACCGGGGACGCTCGAAGTCGAACGCCCCGGACAGCGGGTCCGCGTTCGCGTCACGATCGGTCATGGGGTCGAGGTCGAACACCAGCTCGATCAGGCGCAGCACGCTGGAGAACTCGTAGACCGTGTGGTCCACGGCTCCGCCGTCCGGGCTGTCGCCCCGCCGGGTGTAGGGCGAGATGATCAGGGCCGGCGTCCGCGGCCCCAGGCCCATGTGGTCGACGTGAGGAGGCGGGACCGGGTCGTAGAACCCGCCGAAGTCGTCCCACACCACCACGATCACCGTGGACCGCCAGAACTCGCTCCGCATGATCGAGTTGACCAGGTTCACGGTCCAGTTCTCCCCGGCGCACGCGCTCTTCCCCCCGCCCGGGTGCTCGTTGTAGGACTCGGGCGGGATGACCCACGAGACGGCCCGAAGGTCGCCCCGCCGCACGTCGGGGACGAACTCGTCCGGAGGCACCACCTTGCTCCACATCGACCCGAACCGGACGTGGCGGATCATCTGGAGCGCGTTCATCCACGCGTTCTCGTTTGCGTAGTACTTCCAGGAGATCCCCGCGTCCTCGAGCTGGTCGGGCAGCACCGGGATGTCGAAGCAGAGCCGCACGCTGCCCCAGTACTGGGCCAGCGCGTAGGTGTTGTCGCCGTTCTCGGCGATCCGATCCTCGAGGTCCGTGATGTCGCGGACGTCGCGGGGGGACAGCCCGGGCTTGAACCGCCTGGCGTACTCGGTGGGGTCGCCGCAGTAGCTGCCCGAATGGTCCGTGGTGCTCTTGTTGTCGACGATGCCGTTCGCGTCGGCCGCCACCGTATACAGATGCTCGGGAAGCGTCGGCCCGTACATCGACGTGAAGAAGCGGTCAGCCAGGACGAACCGGTCCGCGTAGGCCCAGTAGTTCGGGAGGCCCCTCCGGGTGAAGTAGACGTAGCCCGAGAGGTCCCGGCCGAACAGCAAGGCCCGCTCGGCGTCCATGGGGATCGGCCCGTTCATCCAGTTGAACCCGTTCATCTTCCCGTCGTTGATGGCGGTCAGGCCGCACCGGAAGCAGTGCGTGAGGTCGTGGGCCAGGACGTCGGGCGCCCTCTTCAGCTTCACGACGGGACCGTCCTCGCAGCCCTCCTCGGTGCACCGGATGGTGCCCCCCTCGGTCGCCCCCGCCGCTCCGGGGTAGGTGGCGAAGTAGTTGTTGAAGGTCCGGTTCTCCTTGACCACGAAGACGACGTGCTCGATGGGGGTCTGGCCGGGCACGATGGTGGGGTTCGCAGTGGGCGACGCCCCAGGCGTCGCGCTCGCCGGTCCCTCACCGGTCGCGCCGGTTCCGCCCGCGCGGTCCCTCCCTCCTCCGGTGGGCCAGGCCTGCCACGCGATGAACAGCGAGACGCCGAGGACGAAGGCGACGAACCGGATGCGTTTGGCCATGCGTCGGCGAACGTCGCGCCGTCGCGAACGCGGGACCGGGATTCGGGAGCCGGGGCCGGGCGTGTACTGCACCGCTCGAAACGCTAGCAGCAACCCGAGGCGCGGCGCCCCGGCGCGCTCACCCGGCCCGCAGCCGGGCCAGCATTGCGGCGAGGCGGACCGTGATCCCGGCGTAGGCCGGGTCGCCGGCCCGGTTCTCGAGCTGGTAGGGGTCCGGGGCCCCGAGGATGCCGGCCAGGTCGTACAGCTCTCGCTCGCCGGTGGCGAGCTCCACGTACACGAAGTTCGACGTCCGAACGGCCCACCACGGGGGAACCTTTTCGTCCCCCACGTACTCGAGGAGGACGCCGGAGCGCCACGGGACGCCCGACGCTCCGTCGAGCACCGGCACGAGGCTCAACCCGTCGGCCGGCGGGTCCGGCCGCTCGCCGGCCAGATCCGCGATGGTGGGCGCGACGTCCACGTTGGAGACGAGGCGCTCGTCCGCACGACCGAGGGTTCCCGGGTACCGAACCAGGAACGGCGTGCGGATGCACTCCTCGTAGGCGCAGGTCTTGCCGACCCACCGGTGCTCCCCGAACGAGAACCCGTTGTCGGAGAGGAAGAGCACCACCGTGCGATCCAACACGCCGCGCGCCTCCAGCGCCGCGATCACGGCGGCCACGAGCTCGTCCACGGCGCGAAGGGTCTCGAACGACCGCCGGTGGAATCGGTGGAGCTGGGCGAGGTCATCCCGGTCCATCGGGGGGAGCGATCGCACCCAGTCCGGCTTGTCCGACACGTCCTCCTCGCCAACGCTCGGCGACTCGATGATGGGAACGTCCGCCGAAGCTGCCGAGTGCCGGATCGCGGGGGTCCAGGGGCGGTGTGGCGCGCTGGTCGCGATCGTCAGGAAGAACGGGCGGTCCGGCGGGGCGTCGTGGACGAACGACACGGCCGCGTCCGCATACACATCCGTGGAGTAGTTGGCCGGACCGTCGCCGTGATACGCGGGCAGCCCCTGGTCGATGAGGGTGTACCGCTGGTAGGCGGACGTCTGGGCGCCCTGCTTCTTGGACAGCCACACGTCCCACCCCGGAGGTACGTACCGGCCCGGGCCGAACGGGTATCCGTTCACGTACTTGCCGACCAGCCCCGTGTGGTAGCCGGCCGAGTGCAGCCACGTCGCGATGGTCGACGACTCGTCCAGCCGGTGCCCGTCGTCGTTCGTTCGAACCCCGGTGTGGTGGGAATACCGGCCGGTGAGGATTGACGCCCGGGACGGGCAGCACAGCGGGGTGTTCAGGAAGGCGTTGGGGAACCAGACCCAGTGGTCCCGGGGGTCTTCCATCCGCGCCTGGAGATACGGCATGGCCGGGGGGTCGTGCGGCAGCGAGTCGGGCGACTGGTCATCGGTCAGGATCAGGACGATGTTCGGCCGGCGGTCCTCGGAGCGGGCGGGCGAGGGCGCCGCCGCCGCGACGGCCACCGCGAGCAGCGAGAGGACCAGAGCCACACTGGTCCTTCGGGCGTGGAGCCGATTCATCTACCGGGTCTTCCGGAGCTTCCAGATGTTCTCCCCGGGCCACCGCCGAGCCCACGCGAGTGGCGAGAAGTCCGGGTACGTGGTCCGGGCGTTCGCCGGCGGCCGGGGCTCGATCAGGTCCTCCACCTCGAAGCCGTTCGCCCGAAACAGGCGGATCCACTCGCCCTGGGGGAGCTGGAAGTTCACCGACTCGCGGTCCTCCCACCTCCGCATCCCGAAGTAGTCGAGGTGGAGCCGGTCGTCCACCCGTTCGATCTCGTCGTTCCAGCACACGAAGTGGATGGGGCTCTCGATGTTGAACGCGAACAGTCCACCGGGGCGGAGCAGCCGGGCGGCCTCGGGGACCGAGCGATACGGATCGGCGAAGGTCGTCGCGCCGTGATCGCAGAACACGATGTCGAAGCTCTCGTCGGCGAAGGGGGTTCGCTCGGCGTCGGCGTTGACGAGGGGGAACGACACACGCGCCTCGGCCATCAGGAGCTTCGCGTGCCCGAGCTGGCGGGCCGAGAGGTCCATGCCCACCGGGCGCGCACCCAGTCGAGCCAAGGTGATGGACCATTGTCCGCCGCCGCAGCCGAACTCCAGCATCTGCTTGCCTTCGACGTCGCCCAGTACGTTCAGCTTGGACTCGGGGATGCCCCACGTTCCCCATGCCAGGCGGTCCCACCGGTTGAGTTGCGGGGCGTGCTCGCGCTGGTATTCGTCGCTGGTCCGATCCCAGTCCCGCCGGTTCTTGCGAACGTGCGGCCGGGTGCCGCTCATGGCTTCATCGCCGGTCCTTGCTTCATCGCCGGTCCATCCAGCCGGCGTCGCGGCCGTGCAGGGCTGCGACGAGCCCGGCGGCGATCGAGAGCGCGATCTCCTCGGGCCGCTGCCCGCCGAGGTCCACCCCGACCGGGGAGTGGATCCTGGCCAGGTCCTCGTCGGTGAAGCCGCGAGCCCGGAGCTCCTCGATGTACGCGCCGACGTGGCGGCGGCTGCCCATGACGCCCACGAACCGCGCCGGCGAGCGGAGCACGCTCGCCAATTGCTCGGCGACGCCCGGAGCATCGTGGTCGGTGAAGACGACGTGGTCTCGATCGCTCAGCTCAAGTCCGCCGATGGAGCCGACCACGCCGCCGGGGAGGTTCCGGTCGGCCGGGACGATGCGCTCACCGCGCGGTTCCACCATGACCGTCCTGAAGCCAAGACGCTGCGCCAGGGGACGGAGCTCGCGCGCAACGTCGGTGGCCGACACCACGACGAGGATCGGCCCCGGCACGTGGGGTTCGAAGTAGACCTGGACCTCACCGTGCTCGTGTCGGTAGGTACGGGTCTGCGGTTCGCCCGACGCGTACGCCTCGGCGGCATCGACCACCGCCCGCTCGTCGAACTCCGCGCATCCGAGCGTCCCCCCCACCTGGCCGCCCGGCACGATCGTCATCCGGTTCCCCACCCGGCACGGCGGCGAACCGGTCACCTTCACCGCCCTGACGTCGACCCACTCGTGCATCTCATGCCGAGTGAGCCGTTGGTGGACCACCCGCTCGTCCGGTTCGTCGGCGCTCCCCCGTCTCTCGCCGGCGTGGCCGGTGGGGTGCGCTCCGGTCCGTCCGGTCAGGAGCTCGAGCGCATGCGGCACTACGGGCAGCACGGCCTCCAGGCTCTCGCGCACGCCCTTCGGGCTGCCGGGTAGGTTCAGGATCAGGGTCCCGCCCCGGCTGCCGGCCACGCCGCGGGACAGCGCCGCCATGGCCGTCTTCTCCAGGCCGGCCTTTCGCATCAGCTCGGCCAGGCCCGGCGCCTCGCGGTCGATCACGGCCCGGGTGGCCTCGGGTGTGACGTCGCGGGGCCCGAAGCCCGTGCCCCCGGTGGTCACGACGAGGTGCACGCCGGCTTGGGCCAACGACCGAAGCAGCGCCTCGATCTCCGAACGCTCGTCGGGGACCACGGAGCGGCCGGCGACCTCGTACCCCGCGTCCCGCAGCAGCTCCTCGGCGACGTCGCCGGACTCGTCCGTGCGTGTTCCGGCCATCACGCCGTCGGAGACGGTGACGACGGCCGCGCGGAAGGGTTGGTCCATCCGCCCTATCCTGCCAGACCCCGAGCGGCTCAGCCGCACCACACCCCGAGTTGCCGCTCGGATAGGACGGAGGCCCACATCACGTCACCCGGGCATCGCGTCCTGCGTCCCGTTCACGGGGCTCCCTCCCCGCCCGGACGGGTCCGGCCATCCCGCCGAAGGGTACCCGGGTCAATCGACGACGCCCTAGGACGGGAAGTCGAGGAAGTCGGGACGGTCCGTCTCGATTCCATCGGGCCACTCCCTGAAATCCTCGGGGAAGTCGCGGGGGCCCTGCCCCGTCCCACCCTTCATCGGCAGCGGATCGGGCGGCCTCGGCTTCCGGCCGAAGTCGAAGACGTGCCGGAAGTTGTGGGACCGGCGGATCGGGTCGGTCAGGTAGGGGAGCCCCCAGTTGTCGGCGATGAACCGCAGGGGGGCGGAGAACTCGCCGGCGGCGTCGTCGACGTAGCCACGGACGGCGTAGGGCGAGATCACAAGCATCGGCACCCGGAACCCGAGCTCCTTCTTCCCGATCACGGGAGGCGGGACGTGATCGTAGAACCCGCCCCACTCGTCCCACGTTAGGAAGATCGCGGTGTGCTCCCACATCGGCCCCCCCATGACGGCGTTCACGATGGCCGTCACCCAATCGTGGGCGAAGTACGTGCTGAACGGGGGGTGATCGGAGAGCTCGAAGCGGGGGGTGATCCAGGCCACGGAGGGAAGGGCCCCGGCCCGGATGTCCGCGAGGAGCCGGTCCACGGGGCGGACGTGCCGCTCCAACAGCTCCGACTGGAACACGTTGGGGATGGCGGTATACGCCGACCAGATGTAGCCCGCCTGATGGGGCTCCGCCGCGTAGTAGGCCCAATCGATGTCCCGCTCCGACAGCTGCTCGCCGACGGTCGGGATGTCGAAGGTGGTGCTGTGCTTCGTGACGTTGCCCTTCTCGTCCTCCACCAGCACGAACACGTCGTCGCCATAGGCGTCGATCCCCCAGCTCTTGATGAGCCGGTCCCCTTCGCGGCGGACCTTGATGTTCTCCGGGTTGTCGATCACGCCGGCGTCCTGTCCCGCGATGAAGGCGAGGTGGTTGGGATACGAGGGACCCAGGGTCGAGGCGAAGAAGTTGTCGCAGAGGACGTAGTTCTCAGCCCAGTGCCAGTAGTTGGGGATGGCTCCGCGGTCGAACTGGGAGTAGGCGAAGAGGAGGCCGTAGGTCCCCAGGGCGAATCCGTCCTGCCGTCCCCGGTTCAGGCTGGCCAGGGCGGCCGCCCGATCGTGGGGGAGGTCTCCGGGCAGCCACTCCGGGCATCGGATCAGGGGCATCTCCCGCCCCTCCCGCACCCCCACGGTCGTACCGTTTGCTCCCGGAAACCTGCCGAAGAGGTTGTCGAAGCTCCGGTTCTCAAGCATGAGGTAGATCACCCGCTTGATCGGCCATCGGGTCTCGATGGCCTCGGGGTGCCTACCGAAGCTCCGACGGGCAATCCGAGAGAGCGGAGCGGTGCAAGAAGCCAGCAGCACCGCGCCGGCCCAGGCGGTGCACCTGGCGAAGAACTTCCGGCGGGTCAGCGTATCGGACAACAGGGTCTCCGGGGGCGGCAGCCGCAAGGAGCCCGGTTGGACCCAGCACTTGCCAAGGCAGGACTCGTGAACGTAGGGACAACCTGCCACTGCCTTGTCCTCCCTCTCGCGGGACGAGAACGCTAGGAGGAACCGTTCCGAGCCGCCCAGGGGCGAAGGTCCCGTCTCTCTCGGGACTCTCCCTCCGACCGTCTCCAGCACCTTCCTGTAGGAGAGCGCGGGTCAACCTCGCATCCAGGCCGGACGGCTCCTCACTCTCGAACTCCGGCCACATCTCACTCCCGCGAGCCTGAGAAGACAAAGTCGTGGCCTCGGTCGAGCGGACGGGCGCGAGCGGACGGGCCGTCCGCGGTACGAGCTCGAACCGGGCGACTCGATCGCGTTCGACTCCACGCTAGAAGCTCGTGGCGCGCTTCTTCGCCGGCCCCTCGGTTCCGTACACGCAGGCGGGGTCCTCGCCCAGGGGATCGCCCCACGAAGCGTAGGCGCGGGCCCGCGACCCCCCGCAGGCGTCCGCGAACTCGCACGCGCCGCACCGCCCCGTGAACCCGCCACCACGGATCGCCTTCAGGATGGGATCGGATCGGTACACGTCCACGATGCTTCGCTCGCGCACGTTGCCGAGGCGCAGCGGTAGGAACCCCGACGGGTAGACGTCGCCGTCGTGCGCGACGAAGAGGATGCCCTTCCCGTCCCTGGTCCCCACGCTCTGTGCGCGAGGGGACCCGGGCTCCCCGAGCAGCTCATGCAGGCGCTCCGTGAGCCGCCAGTACAGGGGACCCAGGCCGAAGGTCGTCGCCGGGTCCACGCCCGAACCGAGCGCCTTCCGCCACGCCACCACACGCCGGAAGAAGGGTGCCTCCACCGTCCGCACGATGAACCCATACCGGGACGCATCGAAGAGGAAGTGCACGACGTCCTCGTTCTCCTGGGGCGTCAGCTCCTCAAGCTCGGAACCGCGGCCCACCCGGATCAGGAAGAAGACCTCCCAGATGTGCGCCCCCCACGACGCGACCAGCGCCGCGACGTCGGCCAGCTCCTCGACGTTGCTCCGCATGACGGTCGTGTTGACCTGCACCGTGTGCTCCTCTCGGACGAGGAGCCGTACGGCTTCCTCCGTCTTGCGGAAGTGGCCCTCGACGCCACGGACCCCCTCGTGGGTGGCGGGCTGGGCGCCGTCCAGGCTGATCGACACCGCCTTGGCGCCGACCTCGCGCATCCGCCGCGCCGTCTCCTGGGTGAGGAGCGGCGTGACGCTGGGCGCGAAGCCGATGGGCATCCCGTACGAGCGGGCGTGCTGTGCGAGACTGAACAGGTCGCCCCGCATGAAGGGGTCGCCTCCCGTGAAGATCAGCACGGGGAACCGCGGCGTGAACGCCCGCAGGTCGTCGATGAGCCTCACGCCTTCGTCGGTGGTGAGCTCGCCCGGCAGCGGCTCGGCGATCGCCTGCGCGCGGCAGTGCCTGCAGGCGAGCCGACAGGCCTTGGTCGTCTCCCAGAACAGCAGGATCGGCGCCTGGTGGAAGTCCACCGGCGACATCGACGCCTCTTAGCGCCCCGTGATCGGGGCGTGAAGCGTCACCGCGTCCACCCGACCCGCGTGTCCGTCACGACCGTGCCTTCGTCGTCCATGAAGATGCCCCGGGACCCTAGCAGCCGGATGCGGCGCTGGATCCCGGGTCGCGTCCGTCGAGGTCCCGATCCGTCCGGGACGTGTGGCCCTCCCTCCGATCGCTCACCGGGGGTTACCTCGCGCCCGGCATCCACGCGAGCGCGTTCGAGAGTAGGGTGCACTGACTGTGGATGCGTTGCCTACAGCACAACTGTCCTCTTGCGTACCGGGCTCCGAGAGCCTTCGATACGCGCGACCGTCTGAGAAAGGATCGAGCCCGCATGAGCACCCTGCCGACCGAAGCGACCCGAGGACTCGGCGCTGTCCCCGACCGAGCTCCCGTTCACGCAGGATGACTTCGACCTTCAGATGGAGCAGGCCCGGGAGCTGGTACCCGACATCCTGGGCGACGAGCGCGTCGGGATCCGCTACGCGATCAACGGGCTGCTCTCGCTCACGCGCGACGGCGCGCCGATCCTGGGTGAGACTCCGGAGGTCCGCGGGCTCTCGTCGGCCGCCGCCATCTGGATCAAGGAGGCGCCGGGCATCGCGAAGAAGGTCGCCGAGTGGATGACCGACGGCAAGCCCGAGATCGACCCGCATGGGTCGGACATCGCCCGGTTCTACGACCACCAGCGGACGCGGGCCCACGTCGAGGCGCGCTCCGCCGAGGGGTTCAACAAGACGTAGGATCGGGCGCCTTCAGGGCTCGCGCGGCCCGGGGCCGTGCGGTAGCCCGCCGACGACAAGCCCGTCGGTGAGCAAGACGAGCGCAACGAGGGCGAGACCCTGGACGTACGTCGACTCGAGCAGCATGCCGGCCACGAGGAGCAGCGCCAGCCCGGCGCTCCTCCACCCACGCCGGGGGAGCCACCCGATGACCGCCGCCGCGAATGCCCACAACGCCACCGCGTACAGCCACACCGGCAGGTAGAGCCGGAGGCCCGCGGTCCACAGCACGAGGATCCCGGTCACCGCCCCGTTCGCCCGCCACGCCACGAGCAGAGCGACGGCGGGGCCCAGGGCGAGCAGCAGCGGCCCGGTGCGCAACCGGTCCGAGGCCACCCACGCCCCGAGGAACGCGAACGCCGTGGCGATCACCAGCGCCTCGGCCGCGAGCTGCGAGCCGACGGCGCCGCCCGGCCCTCCGGCCGAGGGGACCAGCCGTCCCGCGTCCCCTACGAACCCCGCGTACGACGACAGCAGCGCGGAGGCCGCCACGCCGGCCACGGCCGACCGCTGCCACCGCTCCGCCTCGCTCCGCACGAACGGCCACGCCACCACGACAACGGCGAGCACGAAGGCCAAGCGGGCCGTCGGCCCCAGGTCCGAGGTCCCCTCGACGGCCAGCACCAGCGAGGCCGCCAGGAACGCGGCCACCGCAAACGCCGCGGTGCGGGACCGCCGGCGGTACGC
>DASWJF010000287.1:0-3361 GCA_036397275.1 Actinomycetota bacterium | reverse complement strand
GCTTCCAAGCGGCGCGCGGCCCCACACCTACCGAGTTCGGATCGTGACCTACGCCCCCAGCGCGTTCAGGATCTGGCGGGCGATGACCACGCGCTGGATCTGGTTCGTGCCCTCGTAGATCTGTGTGATCTTCGCGTCGCGCATCATCCGCTCGACCGGGTACTCCCGCATGTAGCCGTACCCGCCGAGGATCTGGACGGCGTCGGTCGTGACGTCCATCGCGACGTCGGAGGCGAAGCACTTCGCCGCCGCGGAGAAGTACGTGATCCTTGGATCGCCGGCGTCGCAAAGGGCCATCGCCCGGTACACCATCAACCGGGATGCCTCGATCTTCATCGCCATGTCGGCCAGCATGAACTGGATGGCCTCGAAGTCCGCGATGCGCTGCCCGAACTGGACGCGCTCCGTCGCGTATCTCGAGGCGAAGTCGAACGCGCCCTGCGCGATCCCGAGGGCCTGCGCCCCGATGGCCGGCCGCGAGTAATCCAGGGTCTTCATGGCGTAGTTGAAGCCCTCGCCCTCCTCGCCGATCAGCCGGTCGGCGGGGAGCCGGCAGTCCTCCAGGATGACCTCGCGCGTCGGCGAGCCCCGGATCCCCATCTTCTCCTCTTTCCTGCCGAAGGAGACGCCCGGGTCGTCCTTCATCACCAGGAACGCGGACACGCCCTTGGCCCGCAGCGAGGGGTCGGTCGTCGCGAACACGACGTAGGCGTGCGACACGCCCGCTCCGCTGATGAACCGCTTCGTCCCGGTCAGGACGAACGAGTCGCCGTCGCGCACGTAGCGCGTGGTCATGGAGGCAGGATCCGAGCCGGCTCCGGGTTCGGTGAGCGCGTAGGACATCAGGATCTCGCCGCGACAGATCCCCTCGGTCATGGCCCGTTCCTTCTCCCGGTCGCCGGCCACGGTCAGCGGGATCACGCCGAGCTTGCTCACGCCCGGGGTGAGGGCGACCCCGGCCGACACCCGTGAGAGCTCCTCCATCAAGACCCCGAAGGCGAGGAGCCCGCCGCCCGACCCCCCGAGCTCCTCTGGGTAGCCCACGGCCATCAGGTCCGCGTCGACCAGGACCCTGTACACGTCCTCCGGCCACTCGTCGGTCTCGTCGATCTCCGCGGCCCGGGGGGCGATCTTCTCCTCGGCGATCTTCCGGACGACGGCGCGGAACTCCTCCAGCTCCTCCGGCAGCTCGAAACGGGCCTCGCCCATCGGGCTGGACTACCCGGCGCTCCGGATGACCAGCGCGTCGCCCTGCCCGCCGCCGCCGCAGACCGTGGCTCCCCCGAGGTCCGCACCGCGCCGGCGCATCTCGTGGGCGAGGGTCAGCACGATGCGGGCGCCGCTCATGCCGATGGGGTGTCCCAGGGCCACGGCGCCGCCGTTCACGTTCACGATGTCGTCTGACACGCCGAGGAGCTTCGTCACGTTCAGGGCCACCGCGGCGAAGGCCTCGTTCACCTCGATCAGGCCGAGGTCGTGGACGTCGAGCCCCGCCTTCTTCAGCGCGTTCTGGAGCGCGATGGCCGGCACGGTGTGCAGGTAGGCGAACCGCTCGGCCGACATCCCATGGGCAACGATCTCGGCGAGGGGCGTGAGGCCGAGCTCCTCCGTCTTCGCCCTGCTGGTCACGATGACGGCGGCGGCTCCGTCCGAGATCTGCGAGGCGTTGCCGGCGGTGATGGTGCCGTCCTCCTTGAAGGCCCCCTTCAGAGCGGCCAGGCCTTCGGGGGTCGTGTCGGGGCGGATCCCTTCGTCTTCTCCCACCTCGACCGGCTCGCCCTTCGCCTGGGGGGCCTGGACCGGCACGACCTCCTCGGCCATCCGGCCCTCCTCCCACGCCGCGTGGGCGCGCTCGTGGCTTCGGGCGGCCCAGGCGTCCTGCTCCTCCCGGCCGATGCCGAGCTCCGCGTTCACCTCGTCGGAGGACTCCCCCATCGTCATGTTCGTGAACGTGGACCACAGGCCGTCGTGGATCATCGAGTCGACCATCTCCGCATGGCCCAGCCGAGAGCCCGCCCGCGCTTTCGGGAGTAGGTACGGAGCCTGGGTCATGGACTCCATCCCGCCGGCCACCACCACCTCGACCTCGCCGGCCCTGATCAGCTGGTCGGCCAGGGCGATGGCGCTGAGGCCCGACAGGCACACCTTGTTGATGGTGATGGCCGGGACCTCCTTGGGGATCCCGGCGGCGATGGCGGCTTGGCGGGCCGTGATCTGGCCGGCCCCGGCCTGGATGACGTGGCCCATGATCACGTAGTCGACGCGCTCCGCGGCAACGCCGGAGCGGGCCAGCGCCTCCCGGATCGCCACGACCCCAATGTCCACGGCGGACAGCTCGGCCAGCGCCCCGTGGAACTTCCCGATCGGCGTTCGGGCCCCGGCGACGATGACAGAGGGGGTCACCAGGCCAGTCTACGACCTGCGTGGCACCGGTCCGAACAGAGGGCGTTCGTAGGATCGGACCTAGACTCGGAAGATGCACGTCCGGTTCGGGATCACGGTCATCCCCTCGGTGTCGGGGCATTCCGATCCGGTCGGCGAAGCCCGGCACGCGGAGGAGCTCGGGTTCGACCTCGTCACCGTGTGGGACCACCTCCACGGCGACCGCCCCTCGTACGAGACGTGGACGCTTCTCACGTGGATGGCGGCTTCGACGTCCAGCATCTCGGTCGGAACCAACGTGCTCGGGCTCCCGTACCGCAACCCGGTCGTGATCGCGAAGATGGCCGAGAGCCTGGACCGGCTCTCCGGCGGCCGGCTGATCCTGGGGCTCGGCGCCGGCGGCAACGACGCGGAGTTCGAGGCGTTCGGCCTTCCGGTCCGCTCGCCCCGGGAGAAGCTCGAGGCGCTCGAGGAGGCCATCACCATCATTCGGGGCGTGTGGTTCGGCCCGGGGTTCACCTTCGAGGGCCGCCACTACCGGACCCTCGGCGCCGAGGTCGAGCCGAAGCCGTCCCGGCCCATCCCTATCTGGCTCGGCACCTACGGGCCGAGAGGGCTCGACCTCGTCGCGCGGATGGCCGACGGGTGGCTGCCGTCGATGCCCTACGCGCCGCCCGCCGTGGCGAGGGAGAAGCTGAAGGCTATCCGCGAGGCGGCCGAGGGTGCCGGACGCGACCCCGACGCGCTCACGTATGCCTACAACGTGTCGGTCCGCGTCGGCGGCGACCCGGGGCCCGACCCCGACCGCCTGGTGACCGGGGAGCCCGGCGCGGTGGCCGAGCGCCTCGCCGGCTTCGTCGCTGACGGGTTCACCTGCCTGAACTTCTGGCTCTCCGGGGATCGAGCCGACCAGCGCGAACGCCTGGCGAGTGAGGTCCTACCGGCCGTCCGCGACCTCGCGACGTAGACCCGCGGCTAG
>DASWJF010000286.1:0-7303 GCA_036397275.1 Actinomycetota bacterium | reverse complement strand
CTCGGTGAAGGGGCTGGGAGACTCGCGGATCTGGAGGGCGGAGCCCGTGAACGGGGGCGTCGAGGCGGCGGTCGCATCGCGGCACCCCGCGGCGACCAGCGCCACGACCAGACAGCCGATGACCCTGCGCACCCCGCCGATACCCGAGCATAGTCCGGGGCGGCAGGATCCCGCTAGCTGCGACGGGCCTAGGCCGGAGCGGCCCTCCGCCCCCACCGGGCCGGGACGAAGGACTAGAATCCGGCCCACAACCGAAGAGGTTCGGTCCTCGAGGCGGCCCCGGCCGGCGGTTCCGGCGGGGGCCGGATGCGAGGCGGGCGTATCTCGTCTCGCGAAGAGGGAAGCCGGTGAGAATCCGGCACGGTCGCGCCACTGTGACCGGGGAGCGATCCCGACGGAACCACTGGGGGGAAACCCCCGGGAAGGGTCGGGGGAGCGGTGATCCGGAAGTCAGGAGACCTGCCCCGAGGGCAAGCGACGGCGTCCTTCGCACGAAAGGAGACGCGCGATGAGACCACCCCGGTCCCGCCCCTTCCCGTCCCTGCCCACCCTCGCCGTGGCCTTGGCCGTCGTCCTGTCCGGCTGCGCCCGGCCCGGCGCGCCCGCGGCCTCGGGTCCGTCCGGCCCCACAGCTTCGACCACGGGAGCGACGTTCCCCGTCACCGTCACCGACGACGACGGCGCAACCGTCACCATCGACGCGCCGCCTTCGCGCATCGTCACCTTCGCCCCCTCGGCCACCGAGATCGTCTACGCGCTCGGCATCGGCGACCGCCTGGTCGGCGTCTCGGGCCCCTTCGACGACTACCCGCCGGCGGCGAGGCGGGTCGAGGAGATCGGAGGAGCGGGCGAGTTCGGCGTGGACCCCAACCTCGAGAAGGTCGTCTCGCTCCAGCCCGATCTGTTCATCACGATCGCCGGAGGAGACTCGTGGAAGGAGCGCCTTCGGGACCTCGGCGTCCCCGTGTTCACGATCGACTCCACGGATCTGGACGACGTGGCGCACGACGTCGAGACCGTGGGCCGGCTGACCGGCGCGACGGATGCGGCGGCCGAGGTGGCCTCGGAGCTCCTGTCCCAGGCCGACCAGGTCGAGCAGCGCGTCGCCGGCGAGCCCGCCGTGTCCTGCTTCTTCGAGGTGTTCTACCCGCCGCTCCTCACCGTGGGGCCCGACACGTTCATCGGCGACCTCCTCGACCGGGCCGGATGCGACTCGGTGTCGGTCGACGCGAAGGCCGACTACCCCACCTGGTCGGTGGACGACCTGGTGCGTGCGGACCCCCGGGTGTACATGGTCTCATCGGAGTCCGGCGTGACGGCCACGGCCGTGGCCGAGCGGCCGGGGTTCGGCGCCGTGGGGGCGGTGGCGGCCGGGCGCGTCGTGCTGATCGATTCGGATCTCGTGAGCCGGCCCGGGCCGAGGATCGCCGCCGGCCTCCGGCTCCTGGCCGAGGCCCTGCACCCCGAGGCGTTCGCGTGATCGCGCCGAACCAGTACCGCCGTATCCTGTTGCTGCTCGCGGGGGCGCTGACAGCATCGTTCCTGATCGCCGTGGCGGTGGGGGCGGTGTGGATCTCCCCCTGGACGATCGTCCGCCTGATCGCGTGGAAGCTCGGGATCTCGGCCCGGCCTTCGGAGGTGCCCCGATCCGCCGAGGTGATCCTGTTCCAGCTCCGGTTGCCCAGGGTGGCGCTGGCGGCGGTGGTGGGCGCGGCCCTGGCCGCATCGGGGACGGTGTTCCAGGGCTTGTTCCGGAACCCCCTGGCCGACCCGGCGATCATCGGGGTCTCCTCCGGCGCGGCCCTGGGGGCGATCGCGGTGATCGTGTTCGTCGGTTCGGGCGCACTGGGGGCGTTCGCGGTGCCGCTCGCCGCGTTCGCCGGCGCGCTCCTCACGGCCTTCCTCGTGTACCGGCTGGCCCGGATCGGCCCGGCCGTGCACGTCGCCACGCTCCTCCTGGCCGGCATCGCGGTGGCCGCGGCGATCTCGAGCGTCATGTCGCTCGTGATGTCCTTCTCGGGCGAGCAGATCCGCGACATCTACGCCTGGCTGTTGGGGGGGCTAGTGGGCCAGGGGTGGGAGTCCATCGGGGCGATCGTGCCTCTCGTGGCTCTGGGGGTCCTCGCCGCCGGCCTCACGGCCCACGACCTCAACCTCCTGTCGCTCGGAGAGGAGCGGGCCGCGCAGCTCGGGGTGGAGGTCGATCGGCTGAAGCGACGGAGCATCGCCGTGGGGGCGCTGCTTGCCGCGTGCGCCGTCTCGATGGCCGGCGTGATCGGCTTCGTGGGGCTGATGACGCCGCACCTGCTTCGCGTGTTCGTGGGGGCCGACCACCGCCGCCTGCTCCCGGCGGTGTTGCTGGCCGGGCCGATCCTGTTGATCCTGGCGGACCTCGTTGCCAGAACGGCTCTCGCACCGCAGGAGCTCCCCGTGGGGGTGGTCACGGCGCTCCTCGGGGGGCCGTTCTTCCTGTACCTGCTTCGCCGGGAGGGAAGACGAGCTCGTGCCCGGGCCTGACGCTGCCCTCGCGCCCGGGCCTGACGCTGCCCTCGTCCTCGAGGGGGTGACGGCAGGCTACGGCGGCGACCCCGCCGTTCGGGACGCGACCGTCGTCGTCCGCCCGGGAGAAGTGGTCGGCCTGGTCGGCCCGAACGGGTCGGGGAAGACCACCCTGGTCCGGGTGGCATCACGGGCCTTGAGGCCGGTCGCCGGGCGGGTGGCGGTCGCGGGGGAGGATCCGTACCGGCTGTCGTCGAAACAAGCGGCTCGGCTCGTCGCCGTGGTCCCGCAGGACGTCGTCCCGGCCTTCTCCTACACCGCCCTGGAGATGGTCATGATGGGGCGGACCCCCTATCTGTCGCGGTGGGGAGGAGGGCGCCCCCGGGATTGGGCCCGGGTCCGGGAGGCCATGGTGGCGACGTCGGTCCAGCACCTCGCCGACCGGCCCGTCGAGGAGCTGTCGGGCGGCGAGCGGCGGCGAGTGACCCTGGCCCAGGCCCTGGCCCAGGACGCGCCGGTGCTCCTGCTGGACGAGCCGACCACGCACCTGGACGTCCGGCACGTCGTGGACCTCCTCTCCGTGGTTCGGGGGCTGGCCGAACGAGAGGGGACGGCCGTGGTGGCCATCCTCCACGACCTGAACCTGGCCGCGGTGACCTGCGACCGGTTGATCGCCCTGGACCGAGGTCGGGTGGTGGCCGACGGCCCGCCCGAGCGCGTCGTGACCCACGACCTGCTCCGGGCGGTGTACGGGGTCGAGGGAGAGGTCATCCCCGATCTCGTCACCGGGCGGCCGTCCGTCCGTCTGGGGCCTCCGAGGGCTGTCCCGGCTCCGCTCGGCCGGCGGGCCCACGTGATCGGCGGCGCCGGGCGGGGCGCGCCCATCCTCCGAGGCCTGTCCGAGGCCGGGTTCGACGTGACGGCTGGAGTCCTGCACGCGACCGACACCGACGCCGTCGTCGCCGAGCGGCTGAACCTGCTGCGGGTCACCGTGCCACCGTTCTCCGAGATCGACCAGGCCAGCGAGGACGAGTGCCGCGCGATGATCCGCCGGGCCGACCTGCTGGTGGTGTGCGACGTGCCCTACGGGCCGGGGAACCTGGCCAACCTCCGGCTGGCGGTGGAAGCGGCGCGGGCCGGCGTGCGGACGATCCTCCTCGAGCAGGTGCCGATGGCCGAGCGCGACTTCACCGGAGGGCGAGCCACCGAGCTCTGGAACGAGCTTCGGAAGGTCGGGGAGGTCGTGGGGAGCTACGACCAGGTGACCGTGGGGTGATCGGCCTCGTCGTCGGGTGGTGAGAGGTCCTCGTTCGCCAGCCTTGGCGGCGCGAGGATCTTCTCCCCCCGGTGCGCGGGCAGGCAGAACGACACGCGGGTGCCGCCGGCGGGGAGCGGATCGGCCCACACGATGCCGCCGTGCTGGAGGACGAGGCGCCGGGCCATGTGCAGCCCGATGCCGATCCCCGATCGCTCCTTCCGAAGGATCTCCTCGCCCGTCGTGAAGGCCTCGTTGAACGCCTGGGCCACGACCTCCCGGGCCATGCCCTGCCCCCGGTCGGTGATGGAGAGCACCACGCCCTCCTCGATCGTGCGCGCCCGAAGGGTCACCGGGCGGTCCTCGGGCGAGTACCGGCAGGCGTTGTCGAGGAGCTGGCGGATGACCTCGGAGATGCGAACCGGGTCGGCCAGTGCCGGGAGGTGCTCGGGGATGAGCCGTTGGACCTCGATCATCGGGTACCGCCGGTGAGCCTCGTCGGCGGCGTGGCGGATGAGCGGCGCGAGATCGACGTCGGTGAGCTTCAGGGTCAGGGTCCCCTGCTCGAGCTCCGCGATGGTGAGCACCTCGTCCACGATCAGCATCAGCTTTTCCAGGGATTCCTCCAGCTTGCCCAGGAACTCCTCCCGCTCCTCCTCCGAGATGCCCCGGTTCCGCAAGACGTAGGCGATCCCCTTCGCCACCGTGATCGGCGTACGAAGCTCGTGCGACACGTTCGCCAGGAACTCTGCCTTGGCCGACGTGGCCTGCTCCGGCCCCTCCGGGGCGGCCTCGACCGCGGCGGCCTGGAGCTCGCGGTACGCGCGGCCCGGGTCGGCGAAGCCCTCGGCGAGCAGCTCGGCCACCCGAGGGCTGATCACGACGTTGCCGTCGAGGACCGATCGGATGGCCCGGACCACCACCTGGGGCCCGTCCTGCTTCAGGAGGTAGCCCGAGACGCCGGCTCCCACCATCTCGGCCGCGGTGAACGGCGAGGAGACGGCGGTCCAGCAGATCACCCTGGTCTCGGGCACGGTGGCGACCAGACGGCGAACCAGCTCGGCCCCGGACAGGCCGGCCAGGCCGGCCTCGAGCACCACCACGTCGGGCTGGGTGCGCGCCGCCACCTCCACCGCCCGGAAGCCGTCGGTGACCGCCTCGGTCTGCACGTCGGCCCCGGACTTGAGGAGGGCGTACTGGAGCAGCGCGAGCCCATCCGCCGTGTCACACAGCAGGAGCTTCGTGGACATCCCTACTGGTATCGGTCGGGGGGCCCGGTCATTGAGAACGGCCGCGCCGCGAGGAAGGCCTATTCGACCAGGCCGCTTCTGATGGCGATGGCCACGGCCTGGGCCCGGTCGTTCGCGCCCAGCTTCTCGAAGATCCGCTCCAGGTGGGTCTTGACCGTGTGAGGCGAGATCCCGAGATCGTGCGCCACCTCCTTGGTGGTGGCGCCGAAGGCGACCTTTTGGAGGATCTCCTTCTCCCTCGCGGACAGCGCCGGGACATCGGGGCGCTTCTCCGCGAACTGGACCTCCTCGATGAACGCCCTGGTCAGCTGGGGGTGGATGACCGCCTTGCCCTCCATCGCCAGGCGCGCCGCCTTCACCAGCTCCTCGGCGGAGGCGTCCTTCAGGAGGTAGCCGGAGACCCCGGCTTGGATGGCCTCCGAGATGGATGCCCGCGTCTCGTCCACCGTGAACAGGATCACCTTGCTGTTTGGGGAAGCCTGGCGGATGGCCTTGGTGGCCTCGATCCCACCCATGCCGGGCATCCGAACGTCCATGAAGACGATGTCTGGCTTGAGCGTGGTCGAGACCTCGACGGCCTCCTCGCCGCTGGCGGACTCGCCGACCACCTCCACTCCGTCCTCCAGGTCCAGGGCGGAGTGCAGCCCCTCCCGGGTCACCGGGTGGTCGTCCACGATGAGGATCCGGATGGAGGGCATACCGCCTTTCACCGTTCGGTTGCCAAAGGTAGGTCTAGGATAGAGGCTAGACGGGCAGATGGGACGCAACATGGATGAGAACGGGGAGTCGATGCACCAGGACACGGAGGCCGCCGCAGACCCCACGGGCGACGTGCAGGGTTCGGCTCGAGGGAACGGCGACGGCCTGTCCGAGGAGCAGGTCCTCGATGCCCTTCGGAACGTCTTCGACCCCGAGCTCGGCGTCAACATCGTGGATCTCGGCCTGGTCTACTCGGTGAAGCTCGAGGGCGGCGTGGTCCACATCGAGTACACCCTGACCACGATGGGCTGTCCCATCGGCCCCCTTATCGAGCAACAGATGGCGCAACTCTTGGCCACGGTCCCCGGGGTGGAGACGGTGGACGCCGAGATGGTGCTCCGCCCACCGTGGAGCCCCGAGATGATGTCCGAGGAGGCCAAGGCGGCGCTGGGGTTCTTCTAGAGGCCCGCTAGAGCCGGCCCGCCCGCCGAGACCCCCCGGCCCGCCTTGACACTGCACCTGCAACAACGGAGAATCCACCCGAAATCCGAGTCAGGAAGTAGGAATTCCCGTGATCCGAACGCGCTGTTACGGGCTGGTTGGGGCCATGATCCCTTCCCGCATGTGCTGTATTCGCTGCCGTGCCCGACCACGGGCGCGGAGGTAGCCGTGCGGAGCTGACCGTTTCCCGAATCATCGACCGGGGGCCGCACGAGCGGCCCCTTTCGTTTCCACCGAGAGCAGCGGGAGAAGGAGGAGCGGTATGAGCGAGTACAAGAACCCAGACGCGCTGGTCGAGACGGACTGGCTGGAGGAGCACCTGGACGACCCGGCGATCCGGGCGATCGAGGTGGACGAGGACACCCAGGCCTACGAGAAGGGGCACGTCCGCGGGGCGGTGTCGTGGAACTGGACCACCGACCTCCACGCGTGGGTGGGGCGGGAGTACATCTGGCAAGCCGGTTTATCTGAGCTGTTGTCGAAGGCGGGCGTTGGCAAGGACACCACCGTGGTGCTGTACGGCGGCAACAACAACTGGTTCGCGGCCTACGCCTACTGGCTCTTGAAGCTCCGCGGGTTCGACAACGTGAAGCTCCTGAACGGCGGGCGCAAGAAGTGGGAGCTGGAGAGCCGCGAGCTCACCCAGGAGGTCCCTTCCCGCAAGGCGACCGGGTTCGCCATCGAGGGCGCCGAGCGCCCCGAGATCCGGGCCCTTCGTGACGAGGTGCTGGGCAAGCTCGGGAAGTCGGCGTTCGTGGACGTTCGGAGCCCCGAGGAGTACCGGGGCGAGAAGCTGGCCCCCGACCACCTGCCCCAGGAGCAGTCCCAGGTGCCCGGGCACATCCCGGCCGCGGCGAACATCCCATGGGTGAAGGCGGCCAACGAGGACGGGACGTTCAAGTCGGCCAAGGAGCTGCGCGAGCTCTACGAGTCCGAGGGCATCACGCCCGACAAGGAGGTCATCGCGTACTGCCGGATCGGGGAGCGCTCCAGCCACACCTGGTTCGCCCTGACCGAGCTGCTCGGGTATGGGACCGTCAAGAACTACGACGGGTCCTGGACCGAGTACGGCTCGCTGGTGGGCGTGCCCGTGGAGAAG
>DASWJF010000285.1:0-2616 GCA_036397275.1 Actinomycetota bacterium | reverse complement strand
GTGACGATCGAGCGCCGCTGGCAGTCAACGAGCACCCGGGTCGTGAAGTCGTCCACGTGGTGCACGGTTCGGATCACCGGGATCCCGGATCCCGCGTCCCGGAGGTCGGTGGCGGCCCGAGCCGCGATGCAGTCCTGGGCGTGGACGACGTCGAACGATCCCAGCAGGGCCGTTCGGAGATGCTCGAGGAGGGCCGACATCGAGTCGGCCACCCGCTCCTCCAAGGTGTCGGCCGGGGGAGGCGCAGGGACGATCGTGTGCGGAACTGAGGTCTGGCGGAAGAACCCGGTCTCGGGGTCGCCCAGGGCGAACAGGTGGACGGGTTCCCCCAGGGCCCGGAGGGCCTCGGCCAGGTTGAGGGAGTGGACGACGCCGCCGCGGGGTCGCGTCGAGTACGTAAGAAGCGCCACCCGGGGGGCATCGGCTCGACGCGAGGGGCCGCGCCGGCTCAGGAGCGTCCCCGCACGAGCTCGGGCCTTCGTGAAGCGATGGCCCCGGCCACCAGTGCGGCCCGGGCCGCGGTGGGGGCCAGGATGCACCCGGCCTCCTCCAGTCGCCGCCGCTGGTCCTCCAGCCCCTGGGGGTCGCCGTCGGTCCCCAGCGCGTAGGCCACGACCGCGGGGCCAGCGGGGCTCGCCGTCACCTCCGAACACGCCGGCGCCAGCTTCGAAGCCGGGTCGGGATGAGAGCCGTATCCCAGGACCACGTCGATCAGCAGGACGGCCGTCGCGGGGTCCGTCCCCTGGCGCAGGATCTCCTCCGAGCGCGCCTCGGGGTCGATCATGGGGTGAGGACGTCCCCGCGTGTACTCCTCCTCGCCCATGTCCAGACACGCGTGGGCACCGGGAGGCGCCGGGAGGCCCCATCCATCGCGAAGCGGCGTGTTCGAGTGCACGGGGCCCAGGCGGGCCGACAGCACCACCATCGACTCGTAGCAGAGGGTCCCTCCGGAGAACAGGCCGCGCACGGCCGTCCGCTCCGAGGGGAGCCGGCCCATGGCGCCCGCTACCGCGCTTTCCAAACCGGCCGTGAGGTCGGGCGGGGGAAGGCCGAGCCCGTCGAGGGTCGCGAGGACGGCGCCCTCCAGGGTCCGCTCGACCCGGACCCCCGGCCCCGCCGGGACATCTCCCTCCAGGCCAAGCAACGCGATCACCGCCGGCTTCGCCCCGAGTTCCTCGATCAACGACCGGGCCACGGCGGGCGATGGGGGCTTGGACACGATGAGCAGGACTTCGGTGGCCGGGTCGTCGACGAGGGCCCGCACCGCGAGGCGGGTCATGCACCCGCCCACGGGTTCGGACAGGTCCCGGCCCCCCACGCCGATGACCTGCGAGACGCCGGTCCCCCACCGGTGGAGCAAGGTCATGGCCTCCTGCCCGCCCGTGCCGGCGGCGGCGATCACACCGGCCGGCCCCCGGCGGACCGCGTTGGCGAACCCCAGCCCGATCCCGCCGAGCGATGCCGTTCCGGCCCCAGGGCCCATCATTAGCAATCCGAGGTCCACGGCTCGGGTCTTCATCTCGACCTCGTCCTCGATCGGGACGTTGTCGCTGAACAGCAAGACGTGGAACCCGGCGGAGAGCGCGCGGTGGGCCTCCATCGCCGCGTAGGGCCCGGGCACCGATACCAGGGCCACGTTGGCGCCGGGGAGGGCGGCGGCGGCCTCCTCCAGGCTCGTGGGGCGGCGCTCCTCCCCGCGTGGTCCCGACGGCCGCTCCGAGAGGGCCGCTCCTCCCGCCTCCAGGGCCGTCTCGCCCTCGGCCTCGGACCCGGCCCGGACGGCGAACACGAGATCGTTCGCGCCGGCGCCGCGAAGGTCGCCGCCCTCGAACCCCTCCCCGACTAGGGTCTCGACGTTGGCCGGCGTCCCCATCACGGCCGTGGCCCACTCCACACCGGCACTCCCGAGCATGATCCGGGTGGCCGCCATGAGCAGCACGGAGTCGACGTAGTGCTCGGGGCGGACGCGGACGAGGCGGGCGCTCATGTCCCGTCGCCGGGGGCGGGGACGGCGGACCTCATGACGACCGGAGCGCCATCCAGATGGCCCGGGCGGGTTCCCTCCGCGGGTTCCACCATCGATGCGGGCGGTCGGTCCGGAAGTGCAGCGCGTCGCCGCGGCGCACGACGTACTCCTCGCCCGCCACCTCGAAGCAGAGCGCGCCGGACAGCACGTACACGAGCTCCTCCCCCGGATGCTCCATCGGCTTCGGCCCGCTGTCGGCACCCGGTTCGACCGTGGCCGCGGCACCGGCCATGAAGAACCGTCCATACGGCCCGCTGACCCCTCGGAGCTCCAGGCCCTTCTTCGACGTGAACACCGGCTTTCGCTGGATGGCGCGAATGAGGACGGCGGGGCGGTCCTCCTTCTGCTCCTCCTCGACGAAATAGGCGACGGACCGATTCAACCCCGCCGCGAGCCGCATCAGCGTCGTGATGGTCGGGACCATTCCGTTCCGTTCGATCTTGTGGATCGCGGCCGCCGACACGCCGGACCGTTCGGCGAGCTGCTGGAGCGAGAGCCCCTTCTGCTGGCGGAGGTCGCGGACCTTCGGACCGATCAGCGCGATGATGTCGTCCACGCGGTGCCCCTCTTGCGCGAACCTTCGAGCGGCG
>DASWJF010000284.1:0-8177 GCA_036397275.1 Actinomycetota bacterium | reverse complement strand
GTGGCCGAGGTCCACGACCGCATCCGCGATTGGTGGGACCGAGACGCGCACACCTACGATCGCTCGGCGTCGCACGCGATGACCGATCCCGTCGAGGCGGCGGCATGGCGGGCCGCGCTGGAGCGGTTCCTGCCGACTCCTCCCTCCCGGGTGCTCGACGTCGGGGCCGGCACGGGGGCGATGAGCCTGCTGGCGGCGGAGCTGGGGCACCGGGTGACGTCGCTGGACCTGTCGTCCGGCATGCTCGAACGGGCGCGCGCGAAGGCCGGGGAGCAGGGACTCGAGATCGAGTTCGTGGTGGGGCCGGCGGAGGAGCCGCCGCCGGGTCCGTTCGACGCTGTGATCGAGCGGCACATGATCTGGACCTCGCCGGACCCGGTCCGCGCCCTGCGGGCCTGGCGCGAGGTCGCCCCGCACGGACGGCTGGCGCTGTTCGAGGGGGAATGGGGCGGGTCCGGGCCGGGGCGGCAGGTCAGGGATGCCGCGGTCGAGGTCCTCCGCCGCATCTACCGGATCCCGCCCGAGCACCACGCGCCGTACGACCCTCGGCTCCTCGCTCAGCTCCCGTTGGCACGCCTCACCGCGCCGCAGCCCTTGATCGACGCCGTCCGCGAGGGCGGATGGCGAGCCCTCCGCCTAACCCGGCTTCGCGACGTTGAGTGGGCCCGGAGAACGGTGGGGCCGCCGCTGCTCGGATGGCTGGAGAGCGTGCCGCGGTACGCGATCGTCGCGGACGCCTGAGCCGCGCCGCTAGGAGACGGCGGCGGCGGGCGCGAACATCTCGGCCTCGGTGGCCACCGACTGAAGCTCGATGTCGAAGACGCGCTCGAAGTGGCGGAGGACCGGCACGGTCACGTCGGCCACCGTGATGTGTCGGCCGACGAGTTGCGAGAGCGATGCGACTCCCTCGTTCGCCAGGCCGCACGGGACGATAGCGTCGTACCACGACAGGTCGGTCGTGCAGTTCAGCGCGAACCCGTGCAGCGTCACGCGGGCCCGCATGAGCCGCACGCCGATCGCGCACACCTTCCGCTCGCCCGACCACACGCCGGTCTGGACGTCGCTCCGGTGCAGCTCCACGCCCACGTCGGCCGCCGCCCGGATCACGACCTCTTCGAGGCGACGCACGTAGCGGAGCGCATCCGGCTTCGCCCCGAGGTCGATGATCGGATAGGCGACGAGCTGCCCGGGGCCGTGGAACGTGAGGCTCCCGCCCCGATCGATGAAGTGGAGCTCGGCGCCGGCCTCGCGGATCCGTTCATCGGTCCACGTGATGTGCTCCGGCTTCCACCGGCGGCCGGCCGTGTAGACCGGAGGATGCTCCAGGAGGATGAGGGTGTCCGGGACGTCGCCGGCTAGGCGCCGCTCCGCCAGCTCGTGCATGGCGGCGTTCGCCGCCGCGTACGGCACGAGCCCTGGCGGGCGAAGCAACCAACCCAGCCGTCCTTCCCCGCCCGGCGCTTCGCGCCTCTCCCACCGAGCCATCGCTACGCGCCCAGGTCCTCGTTCCAATCCCAGGTCTCCAGGTTCTCCTTCATCCGGCCGAGGAACTGGGACGCCAGCGCGCCGTCGATCACCCGGTGGTCCCACGACATCGAGATGTAGACCATGTGGTGGATGGCGATCGCGTCGTCCACGACGACCGGGCGCTTCTCCACGGCGTCGAAAGCCAGGATGGCCGTCTGCGGCTGGTTGATGATCGGGACGGACATGATCGAGCCGAACGGGCCCGGGTTGGTGATCGTGAACGTGCCGCCATGGACCTCGTCCGGCTGGAGCTTGTGGGCGCGAGCCCGGACGGCCAGGTCGTTGATGGCCCGTGCCAGGCCCACCAGGTTCATCGTGTCGGCGCCCTTCACCACGGGCACGATCAGGCCCTGGTCGTAGGAGACCGCGATCCCCAGGTTCACGTAGTGCTTGATGGCGATCTCCTCGCCGCGGAGCTCGGCGTTCACCATGGGAAACGCCATCAGCGCGTCGGCCACGGCCCGGGAGACGAACGGCATATAGGTGAGGTTGAATCCCTCGCGCGCTTTGAACGCCTCCTTGGCCGTCTCGCGGAGACGGGCGATCTTCTCCATGTCGACCTCGACCATGTTCCATGCCCGGGCCGACACCTGGAGGCTGCGGGTCATGTGCTCCGCGATGGCCTTTCGGATGTGGGACATGGGCACGACTTCCTCGCCCGGCCCTGCCGGAACTTGCGCCGCCGCGGGCTGGGCCGCGGGCGCGGGCGCGGGAGCCCCCGGAGCCGCAGCGGGGGCGGTGGGAGCCGCCGGAGCCGCCGGAGCGGCGATCTGGCGGGATGCCGCGAAGGCCAGCACATCGTTCTTGGTGATCCGTCCGCCGGTCCCCGTGCCGACGACCTTCGAGAGGTCCACGTTCTGTTCCTCGGCGAGCTTCCGAACGAGGGGGGAGAGGATCTGGCGCTGCGGCCCGCGGTCCGGAAGCGTGCCGGCCGCCGCAGGTGCCGCCGGAGTCGCGGTGGGTGCGGGAGGCGCCCCCGAGGGAGCGGCCGCCTGGGCCGGAGCTGTTTCCGGCGGAGCCTCGCCGCCCGCCGCCCCACCAGCGGCGGCCCCGTCGATCTCGGCCACGGGCGTTCCGACGGCGACGGTCTGGCCCTCCGGCACGAGGATCTTCGTCAGCACCCCGGCGGCCGACGACGGGACCTCCGTGTCCACCTTGTCCGTCGAGATCTCGAAGAGCGGTTCGTCCTCCTCGACCCGTTCGCCCTCCTTCTTCAGCCACTTCAGGATCGTCCCCTCGACGACGGTCTCGCCGAGCTGGGGCATGTTCACGGTGGTCATGGGCCCTCCCGAGGCATCCTCACCACGCCGACAGCTTCTCGACCGCCGCCTCGATGTCGGCCACCTGCGGCAGGTACGCGTCCTCGAGGGGCGGCGAGAACGGCACCGGCACGTTCGGGGGCGCCAGGCGCACCACCGGCGCATCGAGGTGCGCGAAGCCTTCCTCGGCGATCATCGCGGCGACCTCCGCGCCGACCCCGAGGAACCGGTGGCTTTCGTACAGCACGACGGCCCGGCTGGTCTTCTCCACCGATCGCAGCACAGTCTCGCCGTCCAGGGGGTGGATCGTGCGGAGGTCCACCACCTCGACGGAGACGCCCTTTTGCGAGAGGTTCTCCGCAGCCTCCAGGGCGTGGTGCACCATGGCGCCGACCGTGATGATCGAAACGTCGGTTCCCTCCCGCTGCACCTTCGCCGATCCGATCGCCACGAGGAAATCGGGATCGTCCGGCACGACCTCCTTGATCCGCCGGTAGATCCACTTGTGCTCCAGGAACACGCAGGGGTTGTCGTCCCGGACGGCCGACTTCAGCAGGCCCTTCGCGTCGGAAGGGAACGCCGGGCAGATCACCTTCAGCCCGGGGGCGTGGGCGAACCACGGCTCCGGGTTCGTGGAGTGGAACGAGCTCGCCCGAACCCCCCCGCCCGATGGCGCGCGGAGCACCATCGGGAGCGGCACGCCCGACCGGTAGTGGTACCGGGCGGCCGCGGTCACGATCTCGTCGAAGCCGGAGGTCATGAAGTCCGCGTACTGGAACTCGGCCACCGGCCGGAAGCCCTCCATGGCCGAGCCGATGGCCATGCCCACGATGGTCTCCTCGGCGATGGGCGTGTCCATCACCCGCTCCGGACCGAATCGCTCGATGAACCCCTCGGTCACCTTGAAGGCCCCGCCGTACGCGCCGATGTCTTCGCCCAGCATGTAGACGCGGTCGTCGCGCTCCATCTCCTCCCACAGCGCCTCCGCGATGGCGATGAGGTAGGTGGCCTCGCCGGCCTCGGTCCGCTTTCCCCGGGGCTCGGCGCCGTGGCCGGCGGCTCCCGTCTCGACCTGCGACGTCGCCATCAGCCTGTTCCCCCCACTCGCGTCATCCCGTCCCGCCCTCCCGGGACGGCTCGCTCTGCCAGTACCCGTCCTCGACCCACAGGCCCTTCGTCACGTCCGAGGGCACCGGGAACGGGGACGCCTGCGCGAACTCGTATCCCTCGTCGAACTCGCGCCCGACGCGCTCCTCGATCCGCTTGACACCGTCGGCGTCGACCACGCCGCGCGACAGGAGCAGGTCTTCGAACCGCTTCACGGGATCCTTGTTGTGCATGTACTCCTCGAGCACCTCGCGAGGCACGTACTTCGCGGGGTCGTGCCCGGCATGGCCCCGCCACCGCAGCGACACCGACTCGATGAGCGTCGGGCCGTCGCCGGCCCGGGCCCGCTCCACGGCGTTGCGGGCCACCCGGTACACCTCGAGCACCTCGGCTCCGTCCACGCGGAAGCCGGGGAAGCCATACGCCGCCGCGCGTTCGGCGACGGTCGGCACGGCGAACTCCAACGGGGTCGGGGTCGAGTACGCCCACTGGTTGTTGTTCACGACCCACACCACCGGGAGTCGGTGGATGGCGGAGACGTTCAGCGCCTCGTGCCACCGCCCGTTCGACGTGGCTCCCTCGCCGCAGATGGCCAGGGCCACCCGAGCCTCGCCGCGCCGCTTGTACGCGAGGGCCGCGCCGCATGCCACGGGGTAGGCGAGCGGAAGATGGGACACCGGGGTCCACGTTCGCTTGCCGTTCCAGTCGCCGACGTGGCTGTTACCGTCGCGCCCCCGCGTGTACCCGTCGATCCGCCCCCAGAACTGGGCCATCACCCGATTCAGGTCGAGGCCCTTGGTGAACTGCGCGGAGAGGTCCCGGTGCGTCACGAACAGCGAGTCGTCGCCGCGGAGCGGGTACGCTACCCCGACGTGCGTCCCCTCCTGGCCTCGGCCGGAGTAGATGGCGCCGGGCAGGCGCCCCTGCCGGTACAGCGCTTCGATCCGCTCGTCGAAGTACCGGCACAGCTTGAGCTTGTACAGGATGTCCTTCAGCTGGTCGTCGGAGAGGCCGACCCGCCAGTCGGCCTCGGCCTGCTTCTCGGATACGTCGGTCGCCACGACTCCCCCTACGCGGTGTGCAACGGCTTGCCGGCGAGCGCGAGGTGCGCCTCGCCGATGGCCTCGGACAGGGTCGGGTGGGGATGGATCAGGGCGGCCACCTCCGCCGGCACCGCCTCCCAGTTCGTGATCAGCATGGCCTCCGCGATGAGGTCGGTCACGTGGGGGCCGACCATATGGACCCCGAGCACCGGACCGCCCTTCGCGGCCACCACCTTGACCAGGCCGCCCTCGCCCACGATGTTCGCCTTGCCGACGGCCTGGAAGTTCAGCTTCTCTCCCTCGACGTCGTCGCCGCGCTCCCGGGCCTGAGCCTCGGTGAGGCCGACCGATGCGATCTCGGGCGTGCAGTACGTGACCCGGGGGATGCCGGCGTAGTCGATGTCCGGGACGTCGATCCCGGCGGCCCGCTCGGCCACGGCGATGCCCTCGGTGAACGCCACGTGCGCGAGTTGGAGCGGCGTGGCGGCGACGTCGCCCACGGCCCACACGTGCGGCGCCGTGGTCTGGAGCTGGCCGTCCACCTTCACGAACCCCCGGTCGAGCTCCACCGCCGCCTCCTCCAAGCCGAGCCCGGCCGTGACCGGGCCCCGGCCCACGGCCACCAGGCACACGTCGGCCGTGACCGTCTTCGTCTCGCCTCCCGCTTCGTAGACGACCTTCACGGATTCGCCGGCCTCGTCGATGCCCTGGACCCGAGCGCCGGCGACGCTTTGGATGCCGCGCTTTCGGAAGGCCCGCGCGACCTCCTTCGAGACGTCCTCGTCCTCGAGCGGCGCGATCCGGGGCAGGGCCTCGAGCAGCGTGATCTCCGCGCCGAACGAGCGGTACAGCGACGCGAACTCCAGCCCGACCGCTCCCGCCCCGATCACCACCGCGGACGACGGGATGGTCGGGTACGACAAAGCCTGGTCGCTGGTGATGATCCGTTCCGTGACGGACAGGCCCAGGAGCAGCTTGGGGGAGGAGCCGGTGGCGATCACGACGTCGGTCGCGGAGAGCGTCCTGCCCTCGACCTGGACCGCTGGCCCCGGGGAGAGCGTGGCCGCCGCCTTGATAACGTCGATGTTGCGGCTCTGGATCAGGCCGGTTAGGCCGGACACGAGCTTGTCGACGATCCGTTCCTCGAAGGCCTTCACCGCGTCCCAGTCGGGTTCACCGCTCGCCTTGATGCCCCACTCCTCGGCCCGGTTGATCGTGTCGAGGACCTCGGCCGATCGGAGCAGGGCCTTGGTGGGGATGCACCCGCGGAGGAGACAGGTGCCGCCGAGCCGTTCGTCCCGCTCGACGAGGGCGACGCGCTTGCCGAGTTGGGCCGAGCGCAGGGCGCAGGCGTATCCGCCCGTGCCCGCCCCGACCACGACTACGTCGTACCCCTCGGACATCCGAATGGCCATGTTACCGCCCTCGTCGTATCCGTAGGATGACCTGGTGCACGGCACGGACCTCTCCCGGACCCCCCTGGAGGACGTGCACCTCGAACTGGGCGCCAAGATCGGCCCGTTCGCCGGGTGGGCCATGCCGATCGAGTACGAGGGCACCCTCGCCGAGCATCGAGCGGTGCGGGAGCGGGTGGGGCTGTTCGACCTCAGCCACCTCGGCAAGGTGGACCTGGCCGGCCCCGGCGCGCTCGCGGTGCTCCAACGGATCCTCACCAACGACCTGTCGAGGCTCACGGTGGGCCGGGCCCTGTACAACCTGGTGTTGAACGACCGGGGGGGCGTTGAGGAGGACCTCATCGCGTACCGGCTCGACGATGAGAGATGGTTCCTGGTGCCGAACGCCTCCAACACCGCCAAGGTCACGTCCATGCTCGAGCAGGAGGATCCCCGGCTCGAGCAGGAGGATCCCCGGGCCGACGTGGCCCTTCACGAGGACTGGTGCTTCCTGGGGGTTCAGGGGCCGCGGTCTCTCGAGGTGGCCGGCGCCGTGTTCACGGAGGCCGCCGACTTGCCTTTCATGGGATGCGCCGAGACCTCGTACCGGGACCGGCGCCTTGTGCTCGCCCGCACCGGGTACACCGGCGAGCTCGGATTCGAGCTGTTCACCCACGCCGCCGGGGCAAGGGACCTTTGGGACGAGCTCATGGACGCGGGCCAGCCGTTCCAGATCCAGCCGTGCGGGCTGGGGGCCCGTGACGTGCTGCGCCTGGAGATGGGGTACCCGCTGTACGGCCAGGACCTGCTCCCCGACCGCACGCCGCTCGAGGCCGGCCTGTCCTGGGCCGTCGCGTTCGACAAGGGCGATTTCGTGGGGAAGGAGGCGCTCCTTCGCCAACGACACGAGGGCCCCCTGGCGCGGCTGCGAGGGTTGGTCATGGACGACCGGCGCTCCATCCCGCGGGCGCACTACGGGGTGTTCGCTTCGGGCGAAAGGTGCGGGGTGGTCACGAGCGGGACGTTCTCGCCCTCCCTTCAGCGAGGCATCGCCCTGGCGTACCTGTCGCCGGCCGACGGCTTCGAGCCGGGCCGCGAAGTCGAGGTGGACGTGCGGGGCAGACGCGGGAGCGCGCGGATCGTGAAGCCGCCGTTCGTGGACCGGAACCCGCGAACCGTCTAAGGGGCCTTCGCCGCCGAGATGAAGTCGCTGACGCTTGCACCCCCGAACTCGATGCGGCGAAGGAGCTTGTCCAGGAGCTCGGGGGCCCGCGGCGAGTCCCTCATCACCGCGACCACCAGGTACAGGCCGGAGCTGGGGATGCCGAGGCTCCGGACCGGCCCGTACCCGGGCGCCGCCACGAAGTAGGCCCACCTGGTGGACGTGTCGCGAACCTGGCAGACGCCGCGGCCCACGGCGATGTAGTCGCCGGGCGAGTCCGGCAGGCCTTCCGCGAAGGCCGGGCGGTGGTTCACCACGACCAGGTGACGGGTGGAGCTGCACTCGGGCGAGCGGGTCAGCGAATCGAGCGCCGGCCCCGTGGCCGCCAGGTAGTAGTAGTCGGACGGGACGCCAACCCGAGTCCCGTCGATCCACATCGCGGCCATCCCTTCGATCGGCCTCTGCGCTCGGGCCCAGTCCCCCAGCCTGGGCGTCGCGATCAGCCCTTGCCGCGCATCGGTGGCAAGCAGCCGAGGGTGCCAATCATCCGGGACCAGGGCGGTGACGGGCCCCGCGGTGACCTCGGTGAAGGGGCTGGGAGACTCGCGGATCTGGAGGGCGGAGCCCGTGAACGGGGGCGTCGAGGCGGCGGTCGCATCGCGGCACCCCGCGGCGACCAGCGCCA
>DASWJF010000283.1:0-5741 GCA_036397275.1 Actinomycetota bacterium | reverse complement strand
CGTGTTGAGCGCCATCGCCGCCGCGCTCGCGACGCTCCTTCCCTGGGGCCGGCTGTTCCGAACGGTCTGGGGGATGAGGATCCTCTACGGCTGGGCGGGCCTCAACATCCTGCTGATCACGGTCGCCAGCTGGGCCGCAGGCGGTTCTGGTTCGAGCCTGTTGCTTCTGTACGCGCGGACGATCATCCCGGACCGCGGCGTTCAGGTCCTGGCCGACCGCCAGCGGCTCAAACAGGTACTCCTCAACTTCCTGTCGAATGGGGTCAAGTACAACCTGGAGGGAGGGACCGCGACCGTCTCATGTGTGGGTTCTCAGGCGGAGATGCTCACGATCAGCGTGGCCGACACAGGACGAGGGATCCCCGCCGAGCAACTCGAGCGGTTGTTCTCCCCCTTCGATCGACTGGGCGCGGAACGTACCGATACGGAGGGAACCGGTCTCGGCTTGGCGCTGTCGAAAGCGCTCGTCGAGGCGATGGGAGGTACCGTCAGGGTCGAGAGCGAGGTGGACCGAGGGAGCACGTTCTTCGTGGACCTCCCGGTCGCGTGACCCCGCCGCATAGGGAGGACGTGGAGAATCTCAACGCACCCCTCCCAACAGGGACCGAACGGGACCGCGCCCGGTGGCCCGGCGGCGCCGCGAAACCGCCGGTAGATGCGGGAGGACTGGGATTCGAACCCAGGAGCGGGTTGCCCCGCTAACGGTTTTCAAGACCGTCGCCTTCGTCCGCTCGGCCACCCTCCCGGTCGGAGGGTAGCCCCGGGGTCTGCCCTCGACAAGAAACTCTGGGCCGGTTGCCGCTTCCCCCGCCCGTCGAGAAGATAACCAGGGTCATGGCGGGCTCCGACCCCAACCTCGAGGCGCTCGTCCCCGGTGGGCTGTTCGGATCCACGGAGGCGCTTTACCGCGCTCTGGTCGAGCAGGTCCCGGCGGTCGTCTTCATCGACTCCGACGAGCAGCGCCCCGACTCGATCTGCGTGAGCCCCCAGGCCAAACAGCTCTTCGGCTACCCGCCCTCGGCCTACACGGCCGACCCGGAGCTGTGGCGGGACAACACCATCCGGACGACCGGCATCTCGTGGCCCAGAACTGGCGGCAGGCTCGGGCGGCCGACGGACCGTTCGAGTGCGAATACCGGATCCGGCACCGCGAGGGCTGGTGGATCTGGCTGCACGACGGGGCCGTGCCGGTCCGAGACGAGCTCGGGAGGACCCGGTTTTGGCAGGGCGTGCTGTACGACATCACAGCGCAGAAAGAGGTCGAGCGGGCGCACCGCGAGGCGAAGGAGAGGTACCGCGCTTGGTTGCCGCCAACGAATGGTCCGAACGGACGGGCGAGCCGTTCAACGAGGAATACCGGGTGTTCTCCAAGGAGCGCCGTACGGTGTGGCTCCACAGCCGGGCCGTGCTGGTCCGGGACGACGCCGGCAGGCCGAGCTTCTGGCACGGCGTGGCCATCGACATCACCGCCCGCAGGGAGGCCGAGGCGGAGCTGCGTGAGCTGGAGGGTAGATACCGGGCCGTTCTGGACCGGCTCCGGCCCGACTTGGGGGGCGACCGACCTACGCGATCTTCGGCGTGAGGACCCGGACCGACTCCGGCAGGTACTGGTGCAGGGCCTTGGGAACGTCCACGGATCCGTCCTCGCGCTGGTGGTTCTCGAGGATCGCGATCAGCGTGCGGCCGATGGCTGTCGCGGTCCCGTTCAGCGTGTGCAGGACCTCGATGTCGCCGTCCTTCCGGCGGACCCGCGTCTGGAGTCGCCTGGCCTGGTAGTCCGTGCAGTTCGAGCACGAGGTGAGCTCGCGGTACCTGTTCTGGCCGGGCAGCCACACCTCGATGTCGTACTTCTTCGCGGCCGCGCCGCCCAGGTCGCCGGCCGCGATGTTCACCACCCGGTACGGAAGGTCGAGGTTCCCCACGATCTCCTCCTCGATCCCCACCATGAGCTCGTGCTCGTCCCAGGAGTCCTCGGGCCGCGTGAAGCTGAACATCTCGACCTTGTCGAACTGGTGGACCCGGAACATGCCGCCGAGGTCCTTCCCGTAGGAGCCGGCCTCGCGGCGGAAGCAGGTGGAGTAGCCGGCGTACCGGATGGGAAGCTCCGCCTCGTCCACGATCTCGCCCATGCGGAACGCGGCGAGCGAGACCTCGGACGTGCCGACCAGATACAGGTCGTCTTCCCGCGTCACGTAGATGTTCACGGCGTCGGTGGGGAGGAACCCGGTCCCATACATCGCCTCCTCCCGTACGAGGACCGGCGGGATGACCGGCGTGAACCCCTTCGCGGCAAGGGTGTCGAGGGCGTGCCGGGCCAGGGCGAACTGCACGTGGACGATGTCGCCGAGGAGATAGACGAACCGCGAACCGCTCGTGCGCGCGCCCCGCTCGGTGTCGAGCATGCCGAGCAGCTCCCCCAGGGCGGCGTGGTCGCGGGGCTCGAAGGAGAACCTGGGCGGCTCGCCCCGGCGGCGCACCTCGACGGCGTCCTCGTCGGTGGACCCGTCCGGGCAGGACGCATCCGGCACGTTGGGAACCCGAGCCAGCGCGTCCTGGAGGAGCTTCTCCGCCTCCTCAAGCTGCGGCTCCAGGTCCTCGATCTGAGCGGAGACCTTCGAGACCTCCTCGATCAGCTTGGCGCGCTCGTCGCCTTGCGCCTTCCCGATCGCCTTGGACGCTCGATTCTGCTCGGCCCGCAGCTCCTCGACCTTCGCGGTCAGCTCGCGGCGGCGCTCGTCGAGTTGGAGCAGCTCGTCCACGGCCTCGCCCATCCCCCGGCGAGCCAGGCCGGTCCGGAAGAGCTCGGGGTTCTCGCGGATGCCCCTGATGTCCAGCACGCGGCTAGACCTTCGCCTCCTGCGCGGGCTGCGCCGCCCTGGCGGCCGGTGGAGCCGGCGCGGCCTGGGCCTGAGGCGCAGGCTGCTGCTCCATGACGCTCTGCCCCTGGAAGATCGCGCCCTCCTCGACGACGAGCGTCTTCGACGTGATCGTCCCGTCGACTCTCCCACCGCGGTTCAGCTCCGTGCGGCCCTTCACCACGATGCTCCCCTTGAACCGTCCGGCAACCGAGACGTTCTGGGCCTTGATGTCCGCCTCGACCTGGCTCTGCGGCGCGAGCATCACGTCGCCGTCGGCGTTGATCTGTCCCTTCACCTGTCCGTCGACGCGGAGCGACCCCGCCGAGACGACCGTGCCCTCGAGCTTCGCTCCCGCGCCGATGATCGTGACCTCTCCGCTCTGCTCCGCCATCCGTCGCACCCCCTTGCGAGTCTCGACAACCTTCGGTTGCTCCTGCCGGGCCTCCGGCTCCTCTCGCCTTTCGCCCTCCGCCCCGCCGCGTTCCCTGGCGTCTGCCTCCTGGCGCGCTTTGGCTTCCGCCTCGCGCGCCCTGGCTTCCGCCTCCTCGCGCCTCCTGGCATGCGCGTCCTCGCGCCTCCAGATCATCTGGCCTTCACCGCCTCTCGGCGCCTCGCCAGCGCCTGCCTGATCGCTTCCTCCTCCTCGACTGAAAGGTTGTAGGCGCTCTTCCCTTCCGCGATGGGCTTCGCGTACACCCGCGTGTCCTGCCGCCCGTTGATCGACGTGACCACCACCCCGTTGCCGCGCTCGTCGAGCAGGGCGCACGAGAACGAGAGCCGTCCCCCGACGTCCTCGAACGCGTCGTATCGGATCAGCCCCACACGCCTCACCGCACCCTCGATCAGATCCTTCTGTCGCGAGTCGGTCTCGTACAGCGTCGCCACGGCCTGCTCCAGGCGCTGAATCGCGCGCGCCTGGCGCGCCAGCACCCCTCGGAGGGCCCCGCCCAGCGCGCCGCGACCCTGCGCGTCGCGGCCCCGCTTGCCGGAGCCCGTGGCCGAGAACAGGAGCGCCAGCCCGGCCAGCCCCAGGCTGATCAGGACCAGCAGGCTGAGCGTCTCATCGGAGAAGGTCATGCAACCTCGAGTCCCGGATGTGGCCGTCTACCTGGGCTTCTGCGAGAGACGGAGTATACAATCATCGCCCTCGTGGACGAATCCCGCCTGGCCGACCTGCTCGACCGAGTGGCCTCGGGCGAGTTGCCCGTGGACGCTGCGCTGGAAGACCTCCGGGGTTTCCCCAACGAGAAGCTGGCCGACGCGACGATCGATCACCACCGGGAGCTGCGGACCGGCCAGGCCGAGGCGGTCTACGGGCCGGGGAAGACCCCCGAGCAGGTTCGTGACGCCGCGGCCGCGCTCGTGGCCCGGGCGTCCGGCGCCGTATTCGTGACGAGGGCCGCTCCCGAGCAGTTCCACGCCCTCATGGAGGCGGTTCCGGGTGCGACGTACAGCCCCCGGTCGCGGTTGATCGTGGCCAGGCGCGCGCAGATGCAGATACCCCTCGGGTCGGTGGCCGTGGTCTCGGCCGGGACCTCCGATCTCCCCGTGGCCGAGGAGGCGGCGCAGGCCGCGGACGCGCTGGGCCTTCGGGTCGAGCCCGTCACCGACGTGGGGGTGGCCGGGATCCACCGGGTCCTGGACCGCGCCGCGGAGATCGAAGCCGCCGACGTGGCGATCGTCGTCGCCGGCATGGAGGGCGCGCTGGCGTCGGTGGTGGCCGGCCTCACGTCGCGCCCGGTGGTCGCGGTGCCGACCAGCGTCGGCTACGGCGCGTCTTTCGGGGGGCTGGCGGCATTGCTGGCCATGTTGAACAGCTGCGCCCCCGGAGTGAGCGTAGTCAACATCGACAACGGCTTCGGAGCCGCGCTCGTGGCCCACCGCATCGTGCGAACCGGGACGTGAGGCCGTGCGACTCGCGTACTTCGACTGCATCGCCGGCATCAGCGGCGACATGGCCCTCGCCGCGCTGATCGACGCGGGCGCCGACTTCGCCCTCCTGAGGGACGAACTGGCGAAGCTCCCCATCGGGCCGTTCGACCTCGAGGTCGAGGACGTGGAGACGTACGGCATCCACGCCAAGCAGGTGGTGGTCCAGGCGTCCACGGCAGGGGTCATCCGGACGTACGCGAGCATCCGCACGCTGCTCGACTCGGCCGGGTTGCCGGTGGAACCGTTGGAGCTCGCGCACCGGATCTTCCGCCGCCTGGCCGAGGCGGAGGCCCGGGTGCACCGCAAGGAGATCGACCTGGTCACCTTCCACGAGGTCGGCGCGGTCGATTCCATCGTGGACATCACCGGGACGGCGCTCGCGCTCTCGATGCTCGGCGTGGAGCGCGTGTTCTCGTCCGCCGTCCCCACCGGCTTCGGCATGACCCGGACCGACCACGGCGCGATGCCGATCCCGGCGCCCGCCGTCGTCGAGCTGCTGCGGGGGGCGCCCCTGTACTCGAAGGGCGTCCCGGTCGAGCTGGTCACGCCGACCGGCGCGGCCATCCTGGCCGCCACCGTGGAGGGCTTCGGCGAGCTGCCGATGATGATCGTGGGCTCGGTAGGCTACGGGGCCGGCACCCACCGGCTGGACTTCCCGAACGTGCTCCGGGTCATGGTGGGCGAGCAGGCGGAGGCGCGGGGCGGAGAAGAGCCGGCCGGCGGCGACAGCACGGAGGTCCTCCTCGACACCAACGTGGACGACCTCAACCCCGAGCTGTACGGCTTCGTGATCGAGCGGCTGCTCGCGGCGGGGGCTCAGGACGCCTGGCTCACCCCGGTCGTGATGAAGAAGGGCCGGCCGGGCGTGAAGATCTCGGTGTTGTGCTCGCCCGAGCGGGCCGAGACCATGCGAGCCATCGTGTTCCGCGAGACGGGGACCCTGGGCGTTCG
>DASWJF010000282.1:0-4796 GCA_036397275.1 Actinomycetota bacterium | reverse complement strand
CCAGCGGAGGGTGAAGCCTTCCCACGGGAACGACACGAACGAGCGGTCGTTGAAGGAGAAGACGATGAGGATGACGATCGGTGCATACAGGAACACGACGAGCAGCCCGAAGAACAGCCACAGGCCCCGGCGTCCTCCCCTCGAGACGGCGACGTTCACTCGGTCACCGTTCGCACGTTCAGGTATCGGCCGAACAGGACGATCAACACCACCACGGCGAAGACCAGGAACATCGACATGGCCGACCCGAACTGCCAGTCGAGGCCCTGGAGGAACGCGCCCTGGATCGCGTTGCCGAACATGAAGTTGTGCGGTCCCCCGACGAGTAGTGGCGTCACGTACTCCCCGATCGTGGGGATGAACACGAAGATGAACGCGGCGATGACCCCCGGGAGCGACAGCGGGAACGTGATTGTCCAGAAGGTGCGCCACCGGCTGGCCCCGAGGTCGTTCGAGGCCTCGAGCAGGGCGTGGTCCAGGCTCTCGAGGGAGACGAATATGGGGAGCGCCACGAACGGCACCCACACGTAGGCCAACACCAGGTACACGGCGAACCGGCTGTTGAAGAGCCAGCCGACCGCCTCGTCCGGGCCGAGGATGCCCACGATCCGAAGGAACGAGTTGACCACGCCGTCCTCCTGGAGGATCACACGCAGCGCGAGCACCCGAAGCAGATAGCTCGTGAGGAACGGCGCGATGATCACCAGCAGGAGGGTGTACTTGCGGAGGCCCGCCACCAGAGCCAGGAAGTACGCGACGGGATAGGCCACGACGACCGAGACGACCGAGACGACCAGCGCCATCCATACCGACCGCCAAAAAACGCCCAGGTAGATCGACCCGAACAGGAGGTCCCGCCAGGGCTGCAGCGACAGGTAGTCGTCCTGGGGCAGCAGCGTGAGCATGCCCACGCTGTACGCGGCCACCATCAGCACCGGGATCAGGAAGAACAGCGCGAGGTAGCCGACCGGGGCCGAGGCGAGGCCGAGGGTGGCGAGTCGTCTCCGGGACCCGCCGCGGCGGGCCTCCCCGGACCCCGCCGCCTCGCTCACCGCACCCACGCTTTCGGCCCGGCCCCCCGGCAGGCGCTAGGCCGCCTTCACCTCGTCCCACGCTCGGTTGTAGGCGGCCCGGTTGGGCAGGTACCGACCGATCAGGCTGGTCGGCTCGGACAGCGAGTCCTCCGGGTCGTCGAGGCCGAAGACCTCCACGACCTCCGGGTCGATCAGGCTGAGGTCGATGCCCAGGTTGGCGTGGCCGTAGCCCCAACTGCTCACGAGCCGCTGGCCGACGGCCGCGCTGGCCCACGCATCCGCGTACTCGTGCGCGTGGCGGTAGTTCTCGCTCTCCGTGTGTAGGACCAGCCCTTCCGCCCAGGACAGGACGCCCTCCTTCGGGCGGATGTACTGGACGGGGGCCTCCTCCTTGAGCACGACGAAGGTGTCGGGCCAGGAGTACGCGGCCCACACGTTGCCCTGACGGACGTCGTCCCACATCTGCGTGAAGTCGACCCAGATGCTGTGCAGGTTCTTCGTCTTGTCGATGCAGTAGTTCTTGCAGGTCTCGAGGTCCTCGGCCGTCATGTCCCAGATGGAGGACTCGATCCCCAGGACCAGCCCGGCCTGGATCAGGATCCAGGGGGTGTCGAACCATGAGATGTGGCCCTCGAGCTTGTCGTCGAAGAGGTACGAATACGAGTTGGCCGAGGGGTCGACGTGGTCGGTCCGGATGATCACGCCGGAGTAGCCCCAGTCGAGCACGATGTCGTACTGCTTCCCATCGAGTTGCCCGGCCCGCTCCAGCACCGGGTTGAGGTCGGCGAAGTTCGAGATCAGCGACGTGTCCCAGGCCTGGATCAGGCCGAGGTTCACGTAGTCCTGGATGTACTCGGTTTCCGGGTGGGAGACGTCCCACGTGTAGCCCCCGGCCGTCTTGGCGATGGCCTGCTCGGTGTTCGTGAAGAAGGCGAACTTCGGCTCCTCGAACCCCTGCTTGGAGTAGTCCCGCCAGAGCCACTTGGCCTCGTACCCCGCCCACTCATAGGCGCGGAGGACCCCCGGCTCCTCTCCGATCGGCGGCCGGACGACCGGGGAGGCGCCGACGGGCTGGGTCACGGCCCTCCGGCAGGCCGCGAGGATCCCCGCCCCCCCGAGGGCGGCCGAGTAGCCCATGTATTTCAGCAACGTGCGCCGTTCGATCGGCGACCGAAGCAACGCGTCCAGCTCGCTCCGCATGCTCCCCTCCTGCGCCTGGCCCCATGCGAGGACCCCGTGCGGGGACCCCGTGCGCTCCAGATGCTAGGCGCCCCCCTCGCACCGGCGCAAGGGACGGCGCTGCCGCGGCGGCAGAGAGGCGAGGGCGCGCTCGATGTCCGCCCGGCTCTCCGCCCGAGCCATCTCGGATGGCGCGTCGCCCCGGGCGGCCAGGCGCCTCCGGGCCCGTCGCTCGGCTATGGCCCGGCGGAATCGGTCTCGCAACAGGTTCCTGGCCACGGTCGCGACCCACGCGGGGACCGACGCGATGTACTTCCCGCGCTCCGACAGCTCCCAGGCTCGCGCCAGGGCCTCCTGGACGGCATCCTCCGCGGCGGCGGAGCTCCCGGATACGAGGGCCATGGCGTTTACCAGCCGCGGGTAGTCCGTGGCCAGGAAACTGCCTGATCTCCTCCTCGGTCAGCCCCGACCTCCCCGGACCTCTTCTCATCCTGGACGAACCAGCCGGCTCATAGGTTCGCCTGCGCAGGTCCCTTCGCCGTGAAGATATGCCTGCCGACTGGTGTCAACTCGCGGGTTCGAGGCCCGCGATGACTTCCCGGCGGCGCTGCTGACGCTATGCGGAGGGCGGGGTGAAGCGGATGAGCTCTTCCCGGTCGGAGCCTCCGGAAATGCCGAGGGCCAGGACGGGTCCGACCCCCTTCGCGTAGAGCTTGTACTCGAGGACCCTGCGATGGAGCGGCGTGAAGTCCTTGGTCAGGAGGACGTCGCGGAAGTGTCCGAACGTCACCTGGGCCTGCTCGTCGAGGCTCAAGATCTCGGCGGCGTCCTCGGCCTCCCCGGCGTAGTACTCCTGCCGGTAGGTGAGGCCGACCTGCGGGTCGGCGGGCACGACGACGCCGGCCTGGGCGCCGTCCACGCCGGCCTCCCACGATCCCGCCGTGGTGACGACCTCTCCGTTCTCGTACTCCTTCGTGTTCTCCCCCAGGTACCACACGTTTCCGCACGTGTCCTGGGCGTACCAGTCGAACGTGTTCTCGATCAGCTGGCCGCGCTCGGACACGACGTCGTGCACCACCGTGGCGTCGATGCCGAGGATGTCCCTCGTTCGCGCGGTGACGGTGACCTTGACCTTCTGCGCGTTCCCTTGGGGATCGGACTCCCGATAGATCCACCTGGTGCCCGGCGCCATCGGCCAGTAGGGATTGTCGATCTGTCCCACGAAATCGGCCGGGTCGAGGGTCACCGGATCGCTGCCCTGAGGGAGCGGAACCGGGCACGGTCCTGCGCCGGCGATCCCGGCGGGCCATGCCCCCATCGCGACCAGGACCGCGACGCTGAGCCCGGCCAGCTTGCGATTCATCGCAACCTCCTTGTCGATGATGTCTCGTCAGTCGTCGTTCGGTCCGTCGTCTTGGCCCGAACCGTCGTCGTCGCCTTCCTGGCCGATGACGTTGAAGTTCGCGTCGAGGCCGACCTCGACCACGCTTCCGTCGTCGAGGCGGATCTCCACGCCGTAGGCGGCGCCGCCGTCGCCCACCTCGGTCTCGATGACGGTCCCGCCGCGGGTGTGCTTGAGCGCGGCCGCGGTGGCCTTCTCCAGGGCCGAACCGCTGAGCGGCTGGTCGTCGCCTCTCGAAGCGGCGACACCGATCCCGGTGCCGCCACCGATGACGGCGATGGCCAGCGCCCCGCCGGCGATCCACCTGGTCTTTCGATCCATCGGTGTGCCTCCTCTCGTTGCGCCCGGACCACCCCGTGCGGTCCTGGCTTCGAGGGCCCCATGATGCCCGCCCGGCGATGAGAGGACGGTGAGCCGGCCATGAGAGGGGCTAATCAGGGATACGGAGCGTGATGGAGGCCCCGCCCTCGGGCCGGTTCCGGGCTTCCGCCGTGCCGCCGTGGGCCTCGGCCACGGCCCGAACGATGGCCAGCCCCAGCCCGGTGCCCCCGTCCTCCCTGGACCGGGAGGCATCCGGCCGGGTGAACGGCTCGAAGGCGCTCGGGAGGAACGCGGCCGGGAACCCCTCCCCCCTGTCCCGAACCCCCAGGGAGAGGAACCCGTCCGAGTGGGCGACCTCCACGGAGACCGTCCCGCCGGGCGGGGTGTGGCGGAGGGCGTTGTCGAGGAGGTTCCCCATGGCCTGCCGGATACGGAGGGGGTCGAGGTTCACCCGGAGGCCCTGGGGCACGTGGGTCTCGATGGCCACCTCGGCCTTCGCCGCGCGGAGAGCGAAGGCCTCGACCGTTCCGCCGACCAGCTCGGCCAGGTCCACGGGCTCGGGCCTCACTGGGACTCGCCCCCGGTCCGCTCTGGCCAGGACCAGGAGGTCCTCGGCCAGCCGGGCCAGCCGGTCGGTCTCTTCCGCGGCGCTTCGGAGCGCCGCCTCGAGCTCCTCCGAGCTGCGAGACCGTCGGAGGGCCAGGTCGAGCTCGGTCCGGAGGTTCGCCAGCGGGGTCCGGAGCTCGTGGCTGGCCTCGTCCACGAACCGCCGCTCACGTTGGAGGGCCTGTTCCAGCCGCTCGAGCATCTCGTTCAGGGTCTCCCCGAGGCGGTCCACCTCGTCCCCCGTTCCGGACGGG
>DASWJF010000281.1:0-2429 GCA_036397275.1 Actinomycetota bacterium | reverse complement strand
GCCGCCCTTCGACTCGCTCCGCCAAGCGGTGCAGGCCAAGGGCTACGACATCCGGGTCCACGTGGACCAGGCCGAGGAGGCCGCCCGGGCCGAGGAGCGGGCGTGGCTCACGCGCCTCCTGGTGGCAGCGCCGCTCGGCCTAGCGACCCTGGTCCTCCTGGTGTTCCGGATGGACGAGGAGTGGGCCAGGTGGACGGCGTTCGCGCTCGCGACACCGGTGGAGTTCTACGCGGGATGGCCGTTCCTGCGAGGCGCCGCCGTCCGGGCGAAGGCGCGCACGGCGAACATGGACACGCTGATCGCCCTCGGTACCCTGGCCGCGTACCTCTACTCGGTGTGGGCCCTGTTCGGCCGGGAGGACCTGTACTTCGACAGCTCGGCCGTGATCATCGCCTTCATCGTGCTGGGCCGGTTCTTGGAGGCCCGGGCCAAGGGCAGCGCGTCGCAGGCCGTCAAGCGCCTGCTCGAGCTGGGGGCGAAGGAGGCGCGCGTGGTCCGGGGCGACAAGGAGCTGAAGCTCCCGGTCGACGCGGTGAAGCCCGGCTGGGTCCTGAAGGTCCTGCCCGGCGAGAAGATCCCCACGGACGGGCGGGTACTCGAAGGCGCGTCGGCCGTGGACGAGTCGATGCTGACCGGGGAGTCGGTGCCGGTGGAGAAGACCTCCGGCGACGACGTGGCCGGCGCCACCGTGAACCTCGATGGGATGCTGCTCGTCGAGGCCACGCGGGTTGGCTCGGACACCGCGCTCGCCCAGATCGTGCAGCTGGTGGCGGAGGCTCAGGGTTCGAAGGCGCCGATCCAGCGTCTCGCCGACAGGGTGGCCGGGATCTTCGTGCCGATCGTCATGGCGATCGCGGCGGTCACGGCAGTGTCCTGGTACGTGGTGGACGGGACCGTTCGGGGCGCGCTGGTCCCGGCGGTGGCCGTGTTGATCATCGCGTGCCCCTGCGCCATGGGCCTGGCCACGCCGGCCGCCATCATGGTCGGAACGGGGCGCGGGGCGGAGCTCGGGATCCTGATCCGGGGCGGCGAGATCCTGGAGCGCTCGCGCCGGGTCGACGTGATCGTGTTCGACAAGACCGGCACCCTTACGGAGGGGAAGATGCGGCTCGAGGACGTCGTGGGCGACGAGCGCACGCTGATGCTGGCGGCCGCCGCAGAGGCCTCGAGCGAGCACCCCATCGCCAGAGCGGTCGTGGCGGGGGCGCGCGATCGGGGTGTCGAGGTTCCCGATGCGAGGGAGTTCCGCTCCATCGCGAGCCGAGGGGTCCGTTCGACAGTGGACGGCGTGGAGGTGGTGGTGGGCCGCCGGGCGTTCCTCGAGGATGAGGGATTCGCCATCGCCGGCCGACTCTCCGACGAGGCGGCGCGGCTCGAAGCCGAGGGGAAGACGGTCTTCTGGGCCGGCTGGGACGGCGAGGCCCGAGGGGCCCTCGCCGTGGCCGACGGGCTGAAGGACGGCGCACGTGAGGTGGTGGACGCTCTTCATCGACTGGGCGTCGAGGTGGCCATGATCACCGGTGACAACCGGGTCACCGCCGAGGCCATCGCGCGGCAGGTCGGCATCGACCGCGTGCTGGCCGAGGTCCACCCGGCGGACAAGGTGGAGGAGATCCGCCGGCTCCAAGCGGAGGGGAAGGTCGTGGCCATGGTCGGCGACGGCATCAACGACGGGCCGGCCCTGGCCCAGGCCGACCTTGGCATCGCCCTGGGCACCGGCACCGACGTCGCGATCGAGGCCTCCGACATCACGCTGATCAGGGGCGACCTCTCGGGGGTGGTGCGGGCGGTCCGCCTGTCCCGCAGGACGTTCCGCACGATCGTCGAGAACCTGTTCTGGGCGTTCGGCTACAACGTCGCGGCCATCCCGCTCGCCGCGTTCGGGCTGCTGAACCCCATCATCGCCGGGGCCGCCATGGCCATGTCGTCGGTGTCGGTGCTGACCAACTCGCTCCGGCTCCGGCGGTTCGGGGGTTGAAGGCCATGGACCACGAAGCGCACGGCGCAGGGCACGGTGCCCACAGCACCACGGCCGAGGTGGCCGAGGCCGTCCTGCACGTCGGAGGGATGATGGGGGTGATGGACGGCCGCGGCGTCGAGCGGCGCCTGGCCGCCCGCCCCGGGGTCGTGCACGTCGAGGCGAACGCCCTCAACCAGACGGCCACCGTCCACTACGACCCGGCCGCGACGTCCCTGGCCGAGCTGGAGGGGTGGGTGGAAGAGTGCGGCTACCACTGCGCGGGACGCTCGGTCCCCGGGCACGTGTGCGACCCGCAGGAGGAGCCCGGGCGCCCGGAGGCGCACCAGACCCACGCGGAGCACGCCGCCGCGGCGCACACCGGGCACGGCGGCCACGCGGGCATGTCGATGGACGAGATGGTCACCGACATGCGCCGCCGGTTCTTCGTGGCGCTGCTCTTCTCCATCCC
>DASWJF010000280.1:0-8688 GCA_036397275.1 Actinomycetota bacterium | reverse complement strand
CATCAGCTCGAGCTGCTCGTGGGCCGCCACCAGCCGCTCGGCGATCTGTCGCTTCTCCCGCTCGGCGGACCCTGCCCGCTCCTCGGCCTTGCGAGCCGTCTCCTCCACACCCCGGAGCTTGGACTCGGCCTCCTTCAACGCTGCCGAGGGCGGGCCGACGAAGCCCGCAGGCGCCGGAGCCGCGGGTGCGGACCGGCGGGACCTGCCGGTGCCCACCTGGCTGGCCGCGCGGATCGAGATGACCAGCATCACCAGCGCCAGGACGGCGAGCACGCCCACCCCCAGTTGGACCGGACGCCACAGCCGGTAGGCGGCTGCCAGCACGGCCGCGTACCGCTGGTCGATCTCGACCACCGCCGCCGCCTTCGGCTGGCTGACCAGGCGAAGCGGTGCGAACGTCACGTACAGGCGCTCAGTGGTCCCGGCCAGTCCTGCCTTGGGCGCCTCTTCCTCCGCGGTGAGGACGCTCGCGGTCTGCGAGGCGGCCGCCTTCTCGAACTGCTTGTTGCCGCTCGCCTGAGCCTGCCCGATCCGGTCCCGCTGGTCGGTGGAGAAGATCAGGGTCCCTTCGAGCTGCCAGATCCTGACCCGGAGCACCCGATCGTCGCTCAGGATCTGCTCCGCGATCTCCTTCAGCAGGGCCTTGTAGGGCTCTCCCACGATCGACTTCTGGACCTGCGAGGGCAGGAGGTCCGAGAGGGGCCTCTTCGTCGTGTACTCGACGGCCCGGGCCTGCGCGGCTCGCTTCTGCGCTCCCACGGCGCTGTAAGCGAACACGAAGGAAAGGGCGAGCCCGGCCGCCAGCAGGAGGAGGACCACCCCCCACACCAGCCGGCTCCGCTTCGATCCCGTCAGCTTTTCGAACAGGTTCATGAGCACGCCATCCTGACCTCGGTCCCCGACGGGGACGCCGAGCCCTGGTTGAGCCTTCGGCCCGGATGGGGGCGGCCTTGAACCGTACGCACGAGAAAGTCAGCCGAACGGCCTACCCCGGCGGGTTCAGGCGTTGGCGGATGGGAGGGGGCTCAAATCGTGGAGACGAGCGGACTCGAACCGCCGACCCCCTGCTTGCAAAGCAGGTGCTCTACCGACTGAGCTACGTCCCCAGCACCCAATCATAGGCGCCGAGGCGCCCGCCCTTCGGTCTACGGGTTCCGCGACGGCGTGGGGCTGTCGGTTGGACTGGGGCTTGGCGTGGGCGACGGGCTCGGGACCTCCTGCTGCACGGCGCGCTCGTTCGGCGCTCGGTCCAGACAGGTCCGGGGACAGGCCTCCCCGGTGAATTGCGAGAGCACCCACCAGAAGTACGACGTTCGCTTCGGCCCGAACTTCAGCTTGCCCATGCCCACCGTCACCGTGACCCCGTCGGCTCCGGACTTCGCGACTCGGACCCGGCCCACCTCGGCGTCCCGGCCGCCTGCCCGCCGCCGCAGGAGCAGCCCGATCAGCTTCCGTCCGTCGGACCGGGCCACGACCAGGTAGTCCTCGTCCGGGCTCCCCAGGGTGTCGAGGATCACCAACACGAAGCCCGAGTCACGAATGTCGTCGACGGTCCAGGAGTCGAACGTGCGCACCATCCACGTGGCCGGGCCGACGTCTTGGTCGAACCGGACGTGCTGCAGGTCCAGGCGCCCGGGGCTGTCGTTCGCATCGCCCAGGTTCGTCCGGGCTGCCAGGGCCGGGATGATCGCGGAGAGCCCCACCGACGCCAGCACCGCCACCACCAACGTGACGGCGACGGCCGCGCGCTTCACGCGGCCTTCCGCAGGCCGAGGGATCGGACCGCCAGCACCACCGTCCACGCCGCCACGCTCAGGCCGACGACGGCGAAGGCCATGGGGAGGACGTCGGGGCCGGTGGGGATCCCCGGAGCCCGAAGCCGAGGGGTGTCCGCCCCCCAGACCGCGGCCACCGCGGCGACAACGGCCAGGACCGCGTTCCGAAGGAGCAGTACCCGGTAGTCACGCGCCTTTACCGTTCCAAAGCACCCGCACGGAACGAGGTCTCCGCCCCTTCGCCGAGCCCGCATGACGGCGAGCGAGTACACGAGCAGCAGGGCCAGACCGGCGATGGCGGCCGTTCGGTGCAACCCGGCCACGACGAGCCCGAGGACCCCGGCCTCCGCGACCGGCGCGCCGATCGCGGCGACCCGGTCGAACGGACCCCGCAGACCGAGGGCCGAGCGGGCCCGGCGCCACTCGCCGGGGCGGAGGAGCTTGCCGCCGGCGGACCAGGCGAACACCGCGCCGAGCACTCCTGCCGCCACCGCTCCGACCTGGAAGCCGGCCCCGGAGACGGCCAGGGCCCAGGCCGCCGTCGCCGTCATAGCGCCCAGGGCGGCCACGTGAGCCGTCCGCCGCGCCGGGGCCGACGCGGCGGCCTCCAGGCGTCCCACCAGCGCCCGCCCCTCCTCCGGCGCGCGAGTCCGGGCCGTCGCGAGCACCGATAGGCCCCGCGCGACCCCGAATGGAGCGACGAGCAGCGCTCCCACGCCGGGCCTCCCCGACGAAGCCGCGGCCACCGCCACGGCGACCAGCGTTCCGTGTCGCAGGAACGTGAGGAAGCCGATCCCCAGGCCCGCCCCGTAAAGGAACGACGCCACCGGGGCCGAGAAGAAGGTCCGCCACCACTCGGGCACCTGACGGCGGAGCTGGGGAACGGGCACCGGTACCGCCCCCGTCTCGCGTAGCAGGTAGACCCCCGAGGCCGCGACCACGACCAGCAGGCCCCCGCGTCCCCACGGAGCCCCCAGCACCGCCCCAGCCGCCCCCAACACCGCTCCGAACGCCGCGGCGGAAAGCGTCGCGCCGGCCACGTGGAGCGCCACGTCTCGCGCCCACCTTCCCCTTCGTCCCCCGTGCACCACGGGGGTGATGGTCTCCACCATCGAGAGCCCTCAGGGGCCGAAGAGCGTGGACACCCCGGCGACGAGCGATGCGGCGACCACGGCGATCGCCACGGGCTCCGTCAGCACGCCACGTTCAGCTCCCGGTACGTGATGCAGAACACCCGGAGGTCCCTCGGGCAGTATCCGCGGACCGAGGCGTCGCCGTTGATCCGGATGCGCGAGCTCGAGCAACAGTCCTGGATGTGCCGGACCCTACCGTCGCAGCACCGGCTCCACCCACCCCCGTATCGCGGTTTCTTCACGCCCGGGTATTCGTCGGGGACCCGATCCTGGCAAACCTTCCGTCGCCGCTGCCGGACGTCGGTATAGATCCGCCCATCGTCGTCCACGGGATAGCCGTGCTTCGGATGCACCGGGAACCCGTACGCGTCGACCCGGGAGCGCGGCGTGAACGGGTGGGGGCAGGATCCCGTCGTGTAGATGTGCCCGCAGATGTGGTACGCCTCCGCCTGCTCAGGGGAGAGGGCCACGGCCACGAACGGCCCACCGGCCAGCGCCACCACCGCGCGCCCCACCCTGCCGAGGAACGAGCGGCGGCTGGTCCGGCGGGCCAGCTCGACCTCGGCGCGGGCAAGGTCCGGGCCCATCAGCCGGCGGGCACCCCCGAGAAGCGCTCGGCCGCGCGGCGGACGGCCGTGTCCACCAGCCCCTCGAGCTGCTCGAGGTTGTTCACGGTGCCCTTTGCCCGCACGGCTCCGGCCTCGTCCAGGATCACCACGAACGGAACGCCCGGCACCCCCCAGGCCTGCTCGGCACCGGGGTCCGACACCACCTGCGGGACCAGCCCGAGCAGGCTCGCCGCCGCTGGCACCGAGGGCAGGACCTGCTCGCAGATGGGGCAGGCGGGAGAGACGAACACGACGAGCCGGCCAAAGCCCGGGCCCCCGAGCGTCGTCGGACGGCCGCCGGGTCCGCGGGCGGCCACCGGCTGGGGAGCCTCACCGAGGGGCGGCCCCTCGTCGTCGACCTCCAGCGCCCCAAGCGGCCCGAGGCGCAGGTGCAGGATGCCCACCTGCCTGGCCAGGGCCACCACCACGACGCACAGGACGACGACCAGGACCCACTGGACGGCGAAGGCGGCCACCCACCAGCCGGACACCCGGCTAGGCCTCCCCGGGGTCCGGCACGGGCTCGGCCATGGGCTCCGACTCGACCGCGAACTCCTCGGGGAGCTTCTCGGGCGCCATCCACATGGGCTCCCCCTTCTTGTCCATGAACTGGATCACCGGCGTGCCGTCCGAGGTGAGGCCCATGATCGCCCGCAGCTCGCCCTCCCTGTTCAGCAGGCGAAGGATCGGCGACCCCTCCGCGGCCAGCCCCAGCCGGACCCGGACCTTCCCATCCTCGTCCTGGAGGGAGATCGTTGGAGAGCCTTGCTGCGCAAGGCTGTACACGAACCCGAGCTGCCCGTCCTTGTTGCGGAGGGCCAGGGTGGGCGAACCCTCGGTCCCCAGCCCGAACTTGGCGCGAACCTTCCCGTTCCTGTCGACCATGGCCAGGCTGGCCGAGCCGTCGGAGAACAGGCCAAACGTAGCCCGAACCTTGCCCTCGTCGTCTGCGATGGCCAGCCCGGCCGACCCGTCGAGCTGGACGCCGAACCGGGCCCGGAGCCGCTCGTCGGGGCCGTAGAGGGCCACGAACGGCGAGTCGTCGTTCGTCACCCCCAGCCGGGCCCGGACCTTGCCCTGGGAGTCCTCGATCTCGATCTCGCCCGCCCGCAGGACACGCTTCTTCATCGGATCGCCCTCATCGCATCTCTCTCGGCCGACGCTCGTCCCCTAGCATGGCGCGACCGGAGGCCCCCCGCAAAGTACCTCGCCGGGCGGAGCGGTCAACCACATCGGGAGGGTCATGGGCCGGCGGTAAGGGGCAGAAAGCGAGAGACCGCCGAAACCCGAAGGTCCCAGCGGCCTCTCACCCCCACCCTATGGGACCCCGTCTCCGGCGGTCAAGCCGGATGGGCGATCTTGTCACCTTTTCTCAGGAGCTCCGTCCGGACGGTGCATGCCGCGAGGCGCTCCGGGCGGGGTTCCACGCCGATCCCCGGCCCCTGAGGCACTCGCATCGTGCCGTCGCGGTTCATCTCGAATGGCTCGGTGAGGTCCTCGTGGAAGTACCGGCGGCTGGCGCTCGTGTCCCCGGGCAAGGTGAATCCGGGGAGCGCCGCCAGGGCCAGGTTGGCGGCCCGGCCGATCCCGGTCTCGAGCATCCCTCCGCACCACACCGGGACACCCCGGGCCCGGCAGATGTCGTGGACCCGCCTCGCCTCCAGCAGCCCACCGACCCGTCCTTGCTTGATGTTCACGACCCGGCACGAACCGAGCGTCAACGCGGCCTCCGCCCCGGTCGCCGAGCGGATCGATTCGTCCAGGCAGATATCGGTGCGGATCCGCCGTTGGAGCTCCGCGTGGTCCACCAGGTCCTCGTGGTGCAAGGGCTGCTCCACCATGAGCAGGTCGAAGGCGTCGAGGGCCAGGAAGGTCCCGGTGTCCTCCAGCGTGTACGCGGCGTTCGCGTCCACCGACAGCGGGACGTCTGGGTAGGCGTCGCGCACCGGGGCCACCCGCTCGACGTCGAGGCCGGGTCGGATCTTCAGCTTGATCCGTCGGTATCCCTCGGCCACGTACGCGCCGATCTCTTCCACCAACCCCTCGGCGGTGGGGGCGATGCCCACCGAGACGCCGCACGTCACCCGGTCTCGCACGGCGCCGAGGTACCGGGCGAGTGAGGCTCCGCCCGCCCGCAGCTCGGCATCGAGTACCGCATCGATCAGGGTGGCCTTGGCCATTGGGTTCCCTCGGACGAAGGCGAAGGCCCCCTCCAGCTCCTCGGCCGAGACGTCGCCCGCCCGGAACAGGGCCGGGGCGAGGAAGTCGCGGATCACGGTCCAGGCACCCTCGTTGAACTCCTCGGAGAACCCCGGTTCAGGGCCGGCCACGCACTCGCCCCATCCCCCGGCGTCGTCAGTCTCCACCCGTGCCACGATGCAGACCTTCTCCGTCTCCTCCCCGAAGCTGGTCCGGAAGGGACGCACCAGCGGGAGCGAGACCAGCCGGAGCTCGACGGCCCGGATCCGCGTCATCGACCCGCCCGATCGCCCGCTGCGCCGGGGCGGACTAGGCGGTAGCCCGGCGCTCGGTCGCCGGCCGAGCCGAAGGCCACGACAATCGAGCCGTGTTCGAAGCACTCTTCCAGCACGTCCCCCACGGCGTCTCGCCATTCGGCAGCCAGGCCCGGGTCGCGTTCCTTCACGCCCGCGTAGTCGCGGGGGATGCACACCCGCAGACTGCCTCTGTCCGGCGCGATCGGCTCCGCGCGCACCGGTCGGGGCAGGTCGTCCGGTCCGTTCGCCTCGAGCACGGCGACCTCGTGACCCTCCGGGATGGGCCGAGGTCCGGCCGCCCGGTCCAGGTCCCACCGCACCACGAGCCGGTCACTCCGCTCCCCTCGATTCACCACGTCCGTCATGGCCCCGTAGAAGTTGCGGTGGAACCGGTCGCACACCACCCCGAGCTTGTTGATGTTGAAGTGCGCGTTGCGAGACTGGAGCGGGTCGAAGGTCCACCGGACCACGCGGTAGCCCTGCTCGAGGGCCTGAGCCCGCTGCGCGAGCTTCAGGGCGTATCCCACGCCCCGAGAGCGGAGGTCGGGAGCCACCGCGAGCATGTGGGAATGGACGTGCGGCCCGTCTCGGTCGGACCCCATCCACCCGAGCACGTAGCCGACCATCTCGCCTCGCCGAAACGCCCCGTACGGTTCGTTCCCGCTGTCGGACAGGGCCCGGATCATCTCCCGGGGCACCAGCTGGTGCTCTCCCCACGTGGCGATCATAATCCGCAGGATCTCGTCGGCGTCTTCCAGGGTGGCGCAGGGCCGAAGCTCGACCTTCGCCGCGCGGGCGGCCCGCTCGGCTGCCTTCCAGGCCTCGCTCACCGCCATGGCGCCGGGAGTCTACCGTGGGCCCAGTTCGGCCCAGGAACACGAAGGGCCCGTGCCGCGGCACGGGCCCTTCGCTACGACGCCGGAACCCTAGCCGCCCTCCGGAGGGGGAAGCTCCTGCCACTCGTCTTCGCTGAACTCCCGACCGCGGCGCCGTTTGAAGAACGCGACGACCGCGGCGATGATCGCGCCGATGAACGCCAGACGGAGCAGCTTCCCGAAGAAGCCGCGCTTCTTCTCGGACTCCTCGCCTTCCGCCATCCGAGTCTCCCCCTTTCGCGGTGGGCCTGGTTGGACTTGAACCAACGACCTCATCCTTATCAGGGATGCGCTCTAACCGAGCTGAGCTACAGGCCCGAAGCGAGGACCCGAAGGCCCCATCCACCCGGGTCCCGGCAAGCGTACGCGCGGCTCAAACGGGCTGTCAACGTTCCGGCGACCAGCCGATCCGTGGAGGAAGGCGCCGCTCAATGGGGCTCGGCCAGCGTGACCTCGATCCCACCCACGACATCCGAGATGAGGTTGTACAGGAACGCGATGAACAGGTTGATGAGCGACCAGATGATGACCATGGCCACCCCGATCAGGGTCATGCGGGCGAAGATCCAACCTCCGTGGATCCTGAAGTCCTCTTCCGCGAACAGCTCTCGCGTGAAATCGGTCAGGTGATCGATGGCGCCGATCGCCCCCAGGATCCAATAAAGCATCGCCAGCGCGAGCAGGATCACCAGGACGATGCAGGAATAGAACAGCAACGAGAACTTGAACACCGACCACGGCCCGACCTTCCGGATCACCACCCGGGTCTGACGGGCCCGCCGGCGCGGCCGGGTCGGCGTTCCCACAGGCACGGCCGCCACCGTTCCGGCGTCCGGGGCGGGCGCCGGCGCGGTCGGTTCCGGGGTCGGTTCGGTGGCGAGGCCGGGTTCGTCCATGCGCTGGGTCATCGGATACCCCGTCTTTCTACGCGGCCAGGCCACCTTCGGCAACAACCCGGAGCCCCGAAGCGAGCCGGCAAAGGCTCCGCTTGGTCCGCCGAAGAGCACACGACAGTGGAGCGGAGCGACCACCGCCGAGACCGTCAGCGTGATGACCCAGTCGCCTGCCCCGGGGTTCCCCTGCACGAGCAGGGCCCCGGCGCCGGTCGCGAGGCCTGACCCGGAGACGAACCCGACCGCGCCCGCCGACGGCAACCGTTTCCACAGCACGAACGCCCCGAGCACGCCGGCGGCGGCACCGCCGGCGATCAACACGACGCCGGCCGCGGGGTTCACGGGTGCAATTATGGAGCCTCCTGAGGAGGTGGCCGAGGTGGGTCGCGCATCGCGACGCCAGGTGTGAGCGGAACCCGCAGCGCGGAGCTCGCCGACCTCCGGCTGATCCTGACGATCCAGGCCCTCCGGGCGTTCCTGTACGGGTTCGGGAGCGTGGTCCTCGGGACCTCGCTCGTGCGTGGCGGGCTCACTGACGTCGAGGTCGGCGTGGTCTTCACGGCGATCTTGGCGGGCGCGGCGACGAGCTCGATCGCGGTGGGGTTGATGGGGGACCGGGCCGGCCGGCGGAGATCATATTCGGTACTCCTGCTGGTCATGGGCCTCGCGGGGGCCGTGTTCGCCGTGACCGATTCTCTCCTGCTGCTGGTCCCGGCGGCGCTCACCGGCACCCTCTCCACCGACCCCAACGAATCCGGGCCCATCACCTCGCTCGAGCAGGCCATGATGGGGAACGCTCCGCCGGCCCACCGGGCCAGGGTGTTCGGACGGTACAACGCGGTCGCGTATCTGGCCGGCGCGGTCGGGTCCCTGGCCGGCGGTGGCCCCGCGGCATTCCGAGAGCTGTTG
>DASWJF010000279.1:0-3313 GCA_036397275.1 Actinomycetota bacterium | reverse complement strand
CAGGTCGTACGCCCCGGCCAGCACTCCCTGGGCGGCGAAGTGGACGGCCTGCTGGGAGGACCCGCACTGCCGGTCCACGGTCGTGGACGGGACGGTCTCCGGCAGCCCGGCCGCGAGCCACGCGTTTCGGGCCACGTTCAGCGACTGGTCGCCGATCTGGGAGACGCACCCGGCGATGTGATCGTCCACCGTGGTGGGGTCGACCCCGGTCCGCTCGACCAGCTCCCGCAGCACCGCCGAGAGGAGTTCCACCGGATGAACGTCCGCGTACGCCCCGCCCCGTTTCCCTATCGGGGTCCGGACGGCTTCGACGATGACGGCCTCGCGCATGGCCCTCCTCCGAGTCGGGCCTTCCGAGTGTACGCATGGTTCGCTGACGGGGGCCCGAACGAGTTTGAGTCAGGCCCTAGGGGGAGGGCCGAAAGACCCACCACCATCAGGGCTTTCCGACACTGCGACCCTACGGGGCCGTGTCACAATCGCTGCCGCAGACGCCCGAGATCGACGGAGGCCTTGGATGGGCGCGTACGAAGCCGTGCGGGGGTTCTTCGAGGCGGCCGCGGACCGCTTGGGGGTGGAGGAGTCCATGCGCGCCCTCCTCGACACGCACCGCCGCGCGTTGAACGTTCAGGTCCGCGTCCCCATGGACGACGGCACTACCAGGACGTTCGAGGGCTATCGGGTCCAGCACAACAACGCCCGTGGGCCGTACAAGGGCGGACTGAGATACCACAAGACCGTCGCCATGGACGAGATCAAGTGCTTCGCCGCGCTCATGACGTGGAAGTGCGCGCTCATCGACGTCCCGTTCGGAGGCGGCAAGGGCGGCGTATCGGTCGATCCGAAGAAGCTCTCCCCGGGCGAGCTGGAGCGGCTGTCGCGATCCTTCATCCGGGCCATCGCCCCGGTCATCGGACCGTACACGGACATCCCGGCGCCCGACGTGAACACCGGCGCCCGCGAGATGGGCTGGATGTACGACGAGTACAGCCGGTTGTTCGGCGACGCGCCGGCCATCCTCACCGGCAAGCCCGTCGCCCTCGGCGGGTCCCTCGGGCGCGAGCAGGCCACCGGGCGGGGCGGGTTCCTGTGCCTGGACCGCATCGCCCACCACCGAGGGTGGAACCGGGAGCGGATCCGGATCGCCGTGGAGGGCTACGGAAACGCGGCCTCGTGGTTCTCGATCCTTGCCGACCAGGCCGGCTACCGGATCGTGGCCGTCTCCGACAGCCAGGGCGCGATCCACAACCCCGAGGGGCTCGACCCGAACGCCGTACGGGAGCACAAGAAGGCCACAACGAGCGTCGTCGGGTTCAAGCACGCCGACACCATCCCCGGCGAGGACCTGCTCGCGCTGGACTGCGAGGTGCTCGTGCCCGCGGCCTTGGAGGAGCACATCCGCGACGACAACGCCAACGCGATCCAGGCGACCCTGGTCCTGGAGGTCGCCAACTATCCGACCACCCCGAAGGCCGATGACATCCTGAAGGCCCGGGGCGTCACGGTGATCCCCGACATCCTGGCGAGCGCGGGCGGCGTGGTGGTCTCCTACCTCGAATGGGTCCAGAACCTCGAGCGGGAGCGGTGGAGCGAGGACCGGGTGAACAACCGTCTGGCCGAGCTGATGTACGCGGCCACCGACGCGGTGATCAGCCGGGCCCACGAGAAGGGCATCACCCACCGCGAGGCGGCCTACGAGATCGCCGTGGAGCGGGTGGCCGAGGCCGAGCGTCTCCGGGGGCACTGGTAGAACGATGTGACGAGAGGCTTCTACGGCCGGAGGTGCCGCCGCAGGAAGTCGAGCTTCGCTCCTACCTGCCGCACCTCCTCGTCGATCACGAATGAGACGTGACCGGCTCCGAAGGTGTAGAGCTCGACTTCACCGTCCCCGGCCCGCACCGCGTCCACCCAATGCATGGCCTGCTCGGGCGGGCAGCGGGTGTCGTGCTCGCCGATCATCACCAGGGTGGGGGCCTTCACCCGGTCCGCGTAGGTCATGGGAGAGCGCTCCCGCACCAGTTCCGGGACCTCGTGCACGGTCCCGCCGAGGAGCGACCGGTCGTAGGCCTGGAGCGACGGCGCCGAGTCATCGTAGGATGCCGCGTAGTCGCCCACCGGCACCCCGGCGACGCCGCATGCCCACCGGTCGGGGTGGAGGCCGAGCGCGAGCAAGGTGATGTACCCGCCCCACGACCACCCGCCGATGGCGGCTCGGGCCGGGTCCGCGATGCCCTCGGCGATCATGAAGTCCAGCCCGGCCACGGTGTCCTCGACTTCGGGGAACCCGATGTTGCTGATGATGAAGTCGCGCCAGGTCCGGCCGTAGCCGGTGGAGCCCCGATAGTTCACCATGGCCACGGCGATGCCGTGGTCCACGATTGCCTGCACCTCCGGCATCCACGTGTCCATGTACAACGAGCTCGGCCCACCGTGAACCTTCATCAGGATGGGGAACGGACCCTCGCCATCAGGGGTCACCACGAAGCCGTGGACGCGGCCGCCCCGCGGATTCGTGAAGTGGAACGACCGGTACGGGCGGCCCGGAGGCGCGCGCTCGCCCTCCGGGGCCAGCACCTCCTCGCCCCGGCCGTCCAGGAGCCGCGACTCTGCGTCGCCGCTCGAGATCCGGAGCCACACCTCGCCGTCGGGCCGAACACCGGCTCCGTGGATCTCGCCTGACGGGTGCGGGATCTTCGACAGCCGAGCCGACGACACGTCGTACCGCAGCGCCTGGTTCCGCCCGTCGTGCAGGTGGATCAGCAGAGCCGAACGGCCGTCCGGCCACCAGTCCACCGGGATCACCTCGCCCGGCAGGTCGAGCTCGATGTCCGTGCGCCGGCCGGTGGCGGGGTCCCAGATCCCAGGCCGGTGCACGTCCTGCCGCTCGTGCCCGATCAGGAGGCGCCGGTCCCCGGAGACCGGCGACCACGCGGCGGGGAACAGGGCGAGGCCCGCCCCATCGAAGAGCTCCCGGACGACCTCGCCGGTCCTGGGGTCGAGGACCCGCAGCCCCTGGTGGATGTTGTCGCCGCCCTGCGGCACCAGCAGGCACAGGAGATCCTCGTCAGCCGACAGGCCCGACCGGGTGAAGCCCTCGATCGCGTAGTCCGACCCCCCGATGGCGAGTTGGTCGACGTCCCGGTGGATCTCCTTCGCCGATCCATCCCGTTCCGAGACGTAGACGGCGAACCCGTCCCGGTCCGAGAGCACCGCCGCCACCACCTCCTGGCCGAGGGCGATGCCCTCGGGCCACCCGACGGGAGCTCCGGGTAGGAGGGGGCGTGGCTCACCGCCCTCGAAGGGCGCGGCGAGC
>DASWJF010000278.1:0-13530 GCA_036397275.1 Actinomycetota bacterium | reverse complement strand
CACTCCCTCCCGGGCGAGGATCTGGAGAGACTGAGGTGCGAGCGCTCGTGTCCGCGCCCGGGACGCCCGGCGGCATCGAGCTCCGCGACGTGCCCGAGCCCGAGCCCGCGGCGAACCAGACCGTGGTCGAGGTGCGAGCGGTCTCGCTGAACCGTGGCGAGTGCACGGCGCTTCGCCAGGCCGAGGACGGATGGCGCCCAGGTTGGGACCTGGCGGGGGTGGTGGCCGAGCCCGCGGCCGATGGGACCGGGCCGGCGAAGGGAGCCCGCGTCGTCGCCTGGGTGAACGGCGGCTCGTGGGCCGAGCGGGCCGCCGTCCGGACCGACCACCTGGCGGAGATCCCGGACGGGCTGGACTTCGACGTCGCCTCCACGCTGCCCGTGGCCGGCCTCACCGCCCTCGGCACGCTCGCCCGGGGCGGCTCGCTCCTCGGGAAGCGGGTGGCCATCACCGGGGCGGCGGGAGGCGTCGGACGGTTCGCCGTCCAGCTCGCGGCTAGGGCCGGGGCCCACGTGATCGCCGTCGTGGGCAGCCCCGAGCGAGCCAAGGGCCTCGCCGAGCTGGGGGCGGACGAGATGGTGGAGGGACTGGCCGCACAGGGCGAGTCGTTCGACCTCGTCCTCGAGTCGGCCGGCGGCGGGTCCCTGGCCGCGGCCGTGGCAAGGACCGCTCCCGAGGGCGTGATCGTGTCGTTCGGGAACTCGTCCAACGAGCCGGTCACGTTCGACCCCCGCACGTTCTACCGGAAGGGCGCCGCCCGGATCGACGGGTACTTCGTCACCTGGGAACTGCTCCACGGGCGGATCGGCGCCAAGGAGCTCTCGTATCTGGCCTCCCTAGCCGCGAGCGGCGAGCTGGAGTCGAGCGTGGATCTCAGCGCGAGCTGGCGCGACGCGGCCTCCGCGATCGACGCCCTGCTCGAACGGCGCGTGGCCGGCAAGGCAGTCCTCACGATCGACTGACTGCCTGCCACAATCTGCCTGATGCTGGAGCTGGTCGAACTGTCTCGCCGGTTCGGCCGGGTCGTCGCGCTCGACTCGGTGTCCTTCTCCGTGGCCGAGGGCGAGATGGTGGGCTTCGTCGGACCGAACGGGGCCGGCAAGACGACCGCCATGCGCATCGCCCTCGGCGTGCTGGAGCCCGACCACGGCGAGGTCCGGTGGCGGGGAAAGCCCGTGGATGCCGCCATGCGCCGGCGGTTCGGCTACATGCCGGAGGAGCGCGGCCTGTACCCGAAAATGCGGGTGCTCGACCAGCTGGTCTACCTGGCCCGGCTGCACGGCCTGTCCAGGACCGACGCGCTCATGGAGTCCCGGAGGATGACCGAGGTCCTTGGCGTCGCCGGGCGAGCCCGCGACCGAACGGACGCGCTGTCGCTCGGGAACCAGCAGCGGGTGCAGCTCGCGGCGGCCCTGGTCCACCGGCCCGAGGTGCTCGTGCTCGACGAGGCCTTCTCGGGCCTGGACCCGGTGGGCGTGGACGTGCTTTCCGGGGTCCTTCGCGAACAGGCCGCGGCGGGCGTTCCGGTGGTCTTCTCCAGCCACCAGCTCGACCTGGTGGAGCGGCTGTGCGAGTCCGTCGTGCTGATCGACCGGGGGCGGATCGTGGCGGCCGGGAAGATCTCGCATCTCCGCGCCGCCGACCCTCGCCGGCTGGTGCGGGTGGAGGTGGCCGGGGCCGATCCGAGCTGGTACGGGACACTTGCGGGCGTCCGGGTCCTCGACCCCCTGCCGGAAGGGGCGATCCTGGAGCTCTCCGACTCGACCCGGGAGCGCGACGTGCTCGACGCGGCGCGGGTCGCCGGCGATGTACGCCACTTCAGCGTGGTGCGGCCCTCCCTCACTGAGATCTTCCGGAAGGCGGTGCAGGAGTGAACGTGGAGAGCGACCGGGGCGCGTTCCGGCTGGTGGCCCGCCGCGAGTTCGTGGAGCGGGCCCGCGATCGGAGCTTCATCGTCTCCACGGCCATCACGCTGCTCGTCCTGGTCGGGTTCATCCTGGTGAACGCGTTCCTGGGCGGCGAGACCCGGTTCGAGCTCGGCGTGGTTGGGGAGGGCTCACGGGCCACGGCGCGTGCCGTCGAGGCCGCGGCTCCTTCCCTCGGGTTCGCCGCGTCCCTGGAGACGTTCGATTCCGAGTCGCAGGCGAACGCGGCGCTTCGTGACGGCTCGGTAGATGCGGTGCTGGTCGACGGCCGGCGAGTCCTGGTGGTGTCCGAGGCCCCCGAGCAACTCCTGGCGGTCATCCAGGTGGTGTCCGCACGGGAGCGGACGGCCCGCGAGCTCGAGGCCGCGGGGCTCACGCCGGAGGAGGTCGAGCGGGCTCTCGATGCACCGCCGCTTCCGGTGCAGGCCCTCGAGCCCCTCGACGAGCAGAGCGAGGAGAGCTCGGTCGTGGCGTTCGTGGGCGTGCTCGCCCTGTACGGGCAGCTCTTGTCGTACGGGTACTGGGTGGCGTCGGGTGTGGTCGAAGAGAAGGCGTCCCGCGTCGTGGAGGTGCTGCTGGCCACGATCCGCCCGAAGCAGCTCCTGCGAGGCAAGATCCTGGGGATCGGGCTGCTCGGGTTGTGCCAGCTCCTGCTGATCGGTGTGGTGGGCCTCACCGTGGCCCGCGCCGCCGGGACGCTCACGTTCCCTGCCGGAGCTCTCGCCGCGGTGGGGGCGGTGTTGCTGTGGTTCGTCCTGGGGTTCTTCTTCTACTCGAGCCTGTTCGCCGTGGCGGGCGCGATCGTGCCCCGCCAAGAGGACCTCCAGACCACCATGACCCCGCTCACGATCCTGGTCCTGGTGTCGTTCCTCATCGGGATAAGCGCGGTCGGCGATCCGTCCACCACGCTCGCCACGGTGGCCTCGCTGCTGCCGTTCTCGGCCCCGCTCGTGATGCCGTCGAGGATGGTGCTCGGGCAACTCTCGGTGTGGCAGGGGTTGCTGTCGGCGGGCATCATCGTGGGCGCGACGTTCGCGCTGATCCCGCTGGCCACCCGGATGTACTCGAACGCGGTGCTTCGTACGGGCCGGGTTCGCATCCTCGACGTGCTGCGGGGCGAACGATAGGGCTCCGGCCGGGCTACGTCGCGACGAGCTCCGCGCACATCTCCTCGAACACCCGCGAGTGCAGGTCCACGTCCTCCGCCACCGTGGCCGGCGACATCAGCGCCATGTTGTGGAACGGCGTGAGCAGGATGCCGCGGTTCAGCGCGTACAGATGCGTGAGCTGGGCCAGCTCGTGGTCGTCGGCCGCGGCGGCCTCGCCGCCGGTGCGCGGGGGCGTGCGCGAGAACCAGTACTCGGCCCGGCATCCCAGGCGCTGGACCTCCCACGGAAGGCCGTGCTTCGCGATGGCGGCCTTCACGCCATCGGCCCACCGCTTCCCCAGCTCGATCATGCGGTGGAACGCATCGTCGGTGAGGACGTGCTCCAGGGTGGCCCGCATCGCGGCGAGCGAGAGGGCGTTGCCCGAGAGCGTGCCGCCGATCCCGCCCACGTCGGTGGTGGGGAGCGATTCCATGAACGCCAGAGCCCGCTCCGCCACCTCCCCGCTCATGCCGTAGCACGCGGCCGGGACCCCGCTCGCGAGCGGCTTGCCGATCGTGAGGAAGTCGGGCTCCAGCCCCCAAGCGCGGGTCGCCCCACCGGGCCCGGCGCAGATGCAGTGGGTCTCGTCGATCACGAGGTAGGTGCCGTGCCGCCGCGTCAGGTCGCGGAGCGCGTCGTGGTAGCCCGGTTCCGGCAGCACGATGCCGATGTTGGTGAGGGCCGCCTCGGCCAGCACGCAGGCCACGTCCTCGTGGGCCAGGGCCTCCTCCAGGGCGGGCACGTCGTTGAACTCGACGACCCGCGTGGTCTGGGTGGGATCCACCGGCGGCCCGATGTTCCCGGGCCGGGGGCCGGGGACGCCTTCCTCGATGGAGATGATCGTCTCGTCCACCGATCCGTGGTAGCAGTAGTTGAACACCAGGACCTTGGGCCGGCCGGTGATGGCTCGGGCCAGGCGGATGGCGAACCGGTTCGCGTCGGTCGCCGTGAGGCAGAACTGCCAGTAGGGCAGACCGAACCGGCGGGCCATCTCCTCGCCCACCCAGATCGAGTCCTCGGTGGGCAACATCAGCGTGATCCCCTTGGCGGCCTGCTCGGCGATGGCCTGCACGGCGGCCTTCGGCGCGTGTCCGGTCATGCCGCCGGTGTCGCCGAGGCAGAAGTCCACGTAGGTGTGCCCGTCCACGTCGGTGAACCTGGCGCCCTCCGCCTCATCCACGAAGATCGGGTACGGTCCGGCCCACTCGGTCATCCACGGCATGGGCACCCCGGCCAGGAGCGAGCGCTTGCCCCGCTCGAACAGCTCTCCAGACCTGGGGTGCTCGGCGACGAAGCGCTCCACCTCGCGGTCCATGAGCTCGCGCAGCCGGCGGCGGTCCACGGTTCTCTCCACGGGCCCTCCTCGAGATGGGTGCGCCGAGCGTCGCGGATACGACCGGGGTCGTCAAACGGATGGGGGTCCGGCGAGCCGACGCCGAGCCGGTACCGTGGGAGTCGTGGACGCCCCCACCTGGACTCGAGAGCGCATCCGCCACGCGCTCTCGCTCCTCCGATACGGCCGGAATCAGGCGGCCACCGTGTACGAGAGCATCGGGCCGGACTTCTTCCTGGCCCTCGACGAGGGTTGGCTGAACCTGGGGCTGTGGGAGGGCGACGGGTCCGACCAGGCCGAGGCCCCCCGAGCGGTCCGGCGGCTGGTCGAGACCCTCGCCTCGGACCTGCCGAAGGGCGGGGTTGTCCTCGACGTGGGGAACGGGCTGGGGGCGCAGGATCCGCTGATCGCCGAGGTGGCGGCGCCGGAGCGGCTGATCGCGCTGAACATCACCGAATCGCAGCTTCGCGCCGGCCGCGGCCTCCTGGCCGCGGCCGGCGCCCATCCGGTGAACGCCGACGCCACCAGGATCCCCCTCCGCGATGCATGCGTGGACGGCGTGATCAGCGTGGAGGCCGCGTTCCACTTCCCGTCGCGGACCCGGTTCTTCGCCGAGGCGTTCCGGGTGCTGCGGCCGGGCGGCGTCCTCACCATGTCCGACGTCGCGACGCAGCGGGTGCCGCGAACCCCCGTCGAGCTTGTGGCTGGCCTGACCCAGCTCCGCGCGTGGGGCCTGGGGCGCGGCGCCGTGGCCACCGCCGGCGACATCACCCGCGCCGCCGAGGCCGCGGGGTTCCGGCAGCTCGACGTTCGGCTGGTGGGAGACCGGGTGATCGGCCCGGCCCTCGGGTTCGTCCGCCGGAAGCTCGAGCGGGACGGCCACGCCGTCCCGGCGTCCTTCCGGCTGGCGTGCCGGGCCATGCTGGCCCAGGTGGAGCTGCTGTGGCGGCGGGGCCTGGTGGAATACGTGCTCCTGGCCGCGATCAAGCCGTGATCTGATCGAAGTCGGTCCGGTCGAGCTCGCGGCGGAGGGCTCGAAGGGGCAGCGAGCCAAGGGCGAGTAGCCGGTCGTGGAAGGCGGGAAGCGAGAAGGCAGCGCCCTCGCGCTCGGTCGCCTCGGTCCGCAGCCGCTCGATCTCGAACTGGCCGATCTTGTACGCCAGGGCCTGGCCCGGCAGCGTGATGTACCGGTCGGTCTCGATCTCCGCGTCGACGTGGGGGACCGCGGCCTCCTCCAGCTCGGTCACGGCCCGGTCCCGGCTCCACCCGAACGCGTGGATCCCGGTGTCGACGATCAGCCGGGCGGCCCGGTGGGCCTGAGCGTCGAGCATGCCCAGGCGCTCCACGTCGTCCAGGAGCAGTCCCATCTCGTCGGCCAGGCGCTCGCTGTACAACCCCCAGCCTTCCGCGAAGGCCGCGCCCGCCAGGAGCCCGCCGAATCGCTTGAGGCTCGGGCGGTCGCCCATCTCCTGCTCGATGGCGATCTGGAAGTGATGGCCCGGGTTCGCCTCGTGGTAGGTGGTGGTCGGGAGGTGGTGCAGGGGCCTGTCGGCCAGCTCGTAGCCGTTCACGTAGTAGATGCCCTGACGCGAGCCGTCCTCCGACGGCGGCTGGTAGAACGCGAGCGGCATGTCCGCCTCGCGGAACTCCTCGACCAGGCGGACCTCGCAGCCCTGCTTGGGGAGCCGGCCGAAGAACCCCGGCGCCGCCTCCCACCCCCGCCGGACCTGGTCCTTGGCCAGCCGGACCAGCTCCTCCTTCGAGGCGATCGTGTTTCGGCCGCTCGCCGAGAGCTCGGTGAGGGCGGTGGCGGGATCGGGGAACCCCAGCCGCTCCGCGCACCGCTGTCGTTCCTCCTGGATCCGGGCGAGGTCCTCCACGCCGAGCTGGTGCACCGCGCGGTCTTCCAGGTCCAGCGTGGTCCACGACAGGACCTCGGCCGCGTACATCGCTTCACCACCGGGCAGGGCGCAGAGTCCGATGGTCTCGGTGGCGTGGGGGAGGTACTCGCGAAGCGTCGCCAGGAAGCGCTCCACGGACGGCATGAGCGTCTCCCGGAGGAGCGCGGCCACCCGTTTTCGCCCTGCGGGGTCGGATCCGGGAACCGGCATGACGGCCGGCGACTCCTCGGTCGGCGTGGCCAGCAGCCGCTCGACCTGAGCCACCGCGCGCTCCACCACCACCCGAGGGGCGGTCACGCCGGCCCGCACGCCATCACGGGCCACCTCGGCCACCCCCTCGAAGAAGACCGGTGTGGCCGCGAGCCGGGCGAGGTAGCGATCCAGGCGCTCCGGGGTGTTGGCCCGCTGGAGCGAGCCGAGCTCACCGAGGAGCTGGCCGGGTCCCGACAGGTGGCTCACGACCTGGAGCCGGTCCAGGCGGTGCTCGAGCTCGGCGAGGTCCCGACGGGCGATGGCCTCGAGCATGTCGAGTGCCGTCCGTACGCCCACGTCGCGGACGGCGCTCCGGTCGATCCCGGCGAGGTCCCGGAGGGCCCGCCGATGCAGGGCCTCCCGCCGGGCCCGGCCCTCCTCGCCCGGGTCGGGGAGCCGGTCGTCGAACCGCTCGTCCCCGACCAACGTTCCGAGGAGCGGGTCGTTCTCGAGCAAGCCCTCCCAGTACGCGTCGACGAGGGCTCGACCGCGATCGACCGCGTCCGTCATGTTTTCTCCTTCGAGGCCGGATCAGAACCACCAATCCTAGATCGGCGGCGTGCTTGCGGGACTCCCCCCCGTTCGGGCCGTAGCCTGTGGGGCCAATGTCGGTGAGAACGTCGGTCAGGATCTTCCGTGACGACCGAGATCCTCCTGCGGGATGTGACCGAGGATGACCTTCCCATATTCTTCGAGCACCAACTGGACCCGGAGGCAAACCGGATGGCCGCCCTCCCGGCCAGGGATCGGGAAGCGTTCACCGCGCACTGGACCAAGATCTTGGGCGACGACACCGTTACCAAGAGGACCATACTCTTCGACGGGCAAGTGGCCGGCAACGTGGTGAGCTTCGAACGGTTCGGTGAACGAGAAGTCGGCTACTGGATCGGAAGGCAGTACTGGGGCAAGGGTGTTGCTTCAAGAGCGCTGTCAGAGTTTCTGGGTCACGTAACGACGCGCCCCCACTACGCCCGCGTTGCCAAACACGATGTCGCTGCTCTCCGGGTCCTGGAAAAATGCGGGTTCACGATCTCTGGCCACGACACGGCGCCTGCCGACACAGGCGGCGAGGAGGTCGAAGAATTCATCCTCAAGCTCGAAGCGAGCGCAACAGAACAGGCGCCATCTAAGGAAGGCGGTTCGCCGTCGCATGAGCGACGCTGAGACGGGCCCCACGCCGGCGGCCGATCGGGAGGCGTGGCTCCGGAGCCTTCGGCGGGTGAACGAGCAACAGGAGGACGCCCTGGCCCCCGACTACGACGCGCAGTGGGGTGAGATCGAGGACACCCACCGAGCGTTCGTGGAGACGTTCCTGTCGAAGCTCCCACCCGACGGCAGGGTGCTCGACGCGGCGTGCGGGACCGGCAAGTACTTCGGGATGGTGATCGCCACCGGTCGCTCGCTGGTCGGCGTGGACCACTCTGCCGGGGCGCTGGCCCAGGCCGGAGCGAAGTTTCCCGGCGTCCCTTCCGAGAAGCACGGCCTCCAGGACCTTCCATACCGGGACGAGTTCGACGGCGTGATGTGCGTCGACGCCATGGAGTTCGTCCCGCCGGAAGACTGGCCGGGGATCCTGGAGCGGTTCCGCCGGGCCCTCCGCTCGCGGGGTTTCCTGTACCTCACGGTCGAGCTCGTCCCGGAAGATCGGGTGCGCGCGGCGAACGACGAGGCCCGACGGTCGGGCCTACCGGTGGTGGAGGGCGAGGTCATGTGGGAGGAGCCCGACGGCTACTACCACCACTACCCGAGCGTGGAGCAGGTCCGAGCATGGGTCGGCGATGCCGGGTTCGCCATCGAGGAGGCGGCCGAGGGGCCCTGGCACGAGGAGGGGTACGCCTATCACCACGTGCTGGCCCGGGTGGGCTAGAGCAGCGCGGACTGACCGCGCGGCGCGCGACCGGGGCGGCGGCGGCTTGGCGGCTGCTCGGCGGGGTGCTCCACCAGGGCCACCACTCGGTCGGCCATGAACCGCCCGCTCCGCACCGGCTTGCCGGTCCGGGTGACCTCGGCAACCTCCACGACGCCGCGAGAGGTCGTGACCTCCACCCGCCGGCCGGACTTGCTGGCCTCGATCTCGAAGGTCTGAACCCCCGTCCCGATGTCGATCACGATCTCGACCCGGTCACCTTTCATGGGGTCATCCTATCGCCCGGCCGCGGCATCCTCGTTGCGGCGCAAGGCCGCGGTCGAGCCCCGTCGACCCAGCCGAAGTGGCGCTTCCGCACCTCGGCCTTCACGTCCTCGGGCAGGAAGCTCGCCTCGATGGCGTTGGCGGTGACCCGCCGGAGGTCGTTCTCCTCGAACCCCAGCGTGTCCACCGCGACCGCCAGCTCGTGCGTCAGGTCGATGCCGAACAGCCCGGGGTCGTCGGTGTTGATGGTGACGCGGGCTCCTTCAAGGAGGAGGCGACGGGCCGGATGCTCGGCCAGGCTGGGGACCGCGTTGGTCCGTTCGTTCGACGTCGGGCACATCTCCAGCGTGACCTCCCGCTCGATGACGAGCGCGGTCACCGCGGGGTCGCGAGCCACGCTCACCCCGTGGCCGAGCCGGCGCACCCCCAGGACCTCGACGGCCTCCCTGGGGTACTCGGGCCCCCCGGCCTCGCCGTAGTGGGCGGTGAGGGGGATGCCGGCCTCCCGGATCGGCGCCAGTACGCCGGCGAAGACGGCGGGCGGGAAGTCCACCTCGTCGTCGGCGAGGTCGAAGCCCACCAGCTGCTCCCGGTGGCGGAGCGCGAAGTCCACCGTCCGCTCCGCCGACTCGATCCCGTACGAGCGACTGACGATGGCGATCAGCCCCACCGTGACGTCAAGGTTCCGGGCCCGGTCGATCCCGGCCAGGATCGCCTCCATCGCCCCGCTCCATTCGAGCTCGTGCGGTCGGCACATGAAGTCGGGCGAGAACCGGAGCTCGGCCAGGCGAACGTTGTCGTTCGCCAGATCCTCCACGGCCTCGAACGCGATGCGCTCGACCGCCGCGTAGTCCCGGAAGGCCTCCTGCGCGACGCGGAAGTACTTGAGGACCTCGGCCAGGCTGCTCATCGGCTGGAGCACCTGGGCCTGCGGAGCGAGCTCCTCCGGCGTCCGGGCGGCGAGCGGCTCGCCGGCCTCGCGGCTCAGGTCGATGATGGTCTGGAGCCGGATGGCGCCCTCCAGATGGCGGTGGAGGTCGACCTTGGGGAGCGAGCGGAGGTCCATGGCGCGAGCAGCCTAGTGCCGTTCGCCCCGAGCGTGCGGCGCGGGCGTGCCACCGGATAGCATCCAGGTTCGTCACCAGGGGGACCCATGCTGCTCGAAGGGAAGAAGCTGCTGATCACCGGGGTGCTCACCCGGGAGAGCATCGCGTACTCGGTGGCCCAGGCCGCGCAGGAGCAGGGGGCCGAGATCGTCCTCACGTCGTTCGGGCGGGCCATGGGGCTCACCGAGAAGAGCGCGAAGCGCCTGCCGCAGCCGGTGGACATCCTGGAGATGGACGCGAACGACCCCGACCACATCCAAGCTGTCGCCGACGACCTGGCCAAGCGATGGGGGAGGCTCGACGGGTTCCTGCACGCCATCGCCTTCGCCCCCCAGGACGCCCTGGGCGGCAACTTCCTGAACACGCCGTGGGAGAGCGTGCAGGCCGCCTTTCAGACCAGCGCGTACTCGCTGAAGGCCATCGCGGTCGGCGTGCTGCCGCTCATGCAGGAGCACGGGGGCGGCATCGTCGGCCTGGACTTCGACGCTGCGGTGGCGTGGCCGCTGTACGACTGGATGGGCGTGGCGAAGGCCGGCCTGGAGTCGGTGACCCGGTACCTGGCCCGCGACCTCGGCAGGTACGGGATCCGGGTGAACCTCGTATCTGCCGGGCCGCTTCGCACCATCGCGGCCAAGGGCATCCCGGGGTTCGATGCGCTGGCCGACGGGTGGAGCGACCGGGCGCCGCTGGGGTGGGATACGGGTGACCCCACGCCGGTGGCCCGAGGCGTCGTGTTCCTGCTCTCGGATTGGGCATCGGGGATCACCGGCGAGGTGGTCCACGTGGACGGCGGGTACCACGCGATCGGCGCCACGCTCCCGCCGGACGGGTAGCGACGCTCACGCCGAGGGGAACCCACGACTGGGCAGGCCGGTCATTCCGTTCGACCGTGGCTGGCCGGCGCGACGAGGACCCTGGGCTCCCCATCAAGTTCGGGCCGTGCTCGAACGGCGAGTACGACCCCCAGCCGCTCTCGCCGGTCGTCTTGGAGACGATCCGCCGGGCCCGCGATGAGTGCGAGCGGAACGCGAAGCGCCTCGGCATGACCCGGCGTCAGTTCCTGCGCTCGGTTTGTGGCGCGGCCACCACCCTCCTCGCGCTCGACGCGTGCGCGCGCGAGGCGCTTCGGCACGAGACCGGGTCGCCCCGGGCCACGCCGGGCGGCGGCTACGCCATCCCCTCGGAGGCCGCCACCGAGCCCGACGCCGCGCGCGACGCGGTCGGGGGTGAGGAGTTCGTGTTCGACATCCAGGGGCACCTGCTCGAGTACGACCTGAACCCGGTGTTCCACGGGGAGGACTTCTGGACGCGGTTCCCCCAGCGCTACTGCGGCGAGGCCGACCCCCGGACGTGCTTCTCCATCGAGCACTTCATGGAGCTGATGTTCCTTCGGAGCGACACGTCGATGCTCGTGCTCTCGGCGCTCCCGATCTACCCGGAGGGCAGCCCGCTCTCGCACAAGGTCATGGCGGAGACCCGCCGGATCGCCGAGGGCCTGTGCCGCGACGAGCGGGTGCTGCTGCACGGCCAGGCCCTGCCGAACGTGGGGCCGCTCCAAGCGAACCTGGACGCCATGGAGGACCTGAAGCGGAAGTACGGCGTGGTGGCGTGGAAGACCTTCACCCACTTCCCCGAGGTCTTCGAGCACGACGGCAACGCCTGGTGGCTCGACGACCACGAGCGAGGCCTGCCGAAAGTGGGGGAGGCGTTCATCCGAAAGGCCGTCGAGCTCGGCGTCCCTACGGTCTGCGCGCACAAGGGGTTCTCCGGCGGCAGCCGGTTCGCCTCGCCGATGGACGTCGGACCGGCGGCCCGCCAGCACCGAGACGTGAGCTTCGTGGTGTATCACTCGGGCTACGAGGCCGGCGGGTACGAGGGCCCGTACACGGCCGCCACCGCCGGCGTCGGCATCAACCGTCTCATCACGTCGCTGAAGCGAGCCGGCATCGGACCGAACGAGAACGTCTACGCGGAGCTCGGCTCGACCTGGTGGAGCGTGTTCCGGGCTCCGGAGCAGGCCGCGCACGTGCTCGGCAAGCTGCTCCGGTTCGTGGGCGAGGACAACGTGGTGTGGGGGACGGACTGCCTGTTCTACGGGTCGCCCCAGGACCAGATCCAGGCCCTCCGGTCCTTCCACATCAGCGAGGAGTTCCAGGAGCGCTACGGCTACCCAAAGCTCACGAAGCAGTTGAAGGCGAAGATCCTCGGGTTGAACGGGGCTCGCCTGTACGACGTCGATCCGATCACGGCGAAATGCGAGTTCACCCGGCGGGAGCTGGAGGAGATCCGAAAGCACCTCCCCGGGGAGGATCGGACCCTGGGCCCCTCCACGGTGGCCGACGCGGAACGGGTTCGGGACCACCACCGGGAGAGCGGGTTGCCGTGACGAACCGGTCGGGGGGCACGGCCTGCCGGGGACCCGCTACCGGCGGATGTCCGCCGCCGTGAGCTGGCCTTCGTAGGGTCCCCGGCCGGCCACGCACCACGCGCCGCACCTGGCCGCGAGCGCGAGCGCCTCTTCGACGTCGTACCCGGCGCCCAGGGCGAACGTGAGCCCCCCGGCGAAGCTGTCGCCGCCGCCGGCGGTGTCGATCAGCGGACCGGGAAGCGGCGCCGGGTCGTACGTGCCCGACCTCCCGTCCGCCGTCTCGTAGGAACCGCCCCTCGCTCCGTCGGTCCGCACCACGAGATCGGGGGCTGGAGATAGGGTCGAGGGGTCGTAGCGCTCGGCGGGGTCGCGCCCGCTCCCCACCACGGCGTCGAGCTGCACCTCCGCCCGGGCCAGCAGCTCCAAGACGCGGCTGGTGGCCACCAGGACCCGGGCCCGGCGCGCAGCTCGGACAGCGCCGGGGTCGCCCGCGGTGAGGTACACCGCGTCCGCTCCGGCCAGCTCGTCCCACGGCAGTGGGTCGTCGGCCCGGGGCGCGAGCCGTTCGCCGAGCGTGGTGATGGTCCGCTCGCCGTTCGGGTCGATCAACGTCACCGCTCGGCGGGTGGGGGCGCTTCGCCTGGCCGCCTCGACCGACGGACCGAGCGCCTCGAGCTTGAGGTGTGCTCGCTTGCCCGTCGCGTCCTTCCCGAGCACCGTGAGGAACGTGCAGTCCCCGGCCAGCTTGTGGAGCTGAACGGCGCCGACGGCCCCGCTCCCGGCCGGCTCCTCCCACCAATCCAGGGAGTGGACGATGTCCCCGGGCCCGGGGAACCGATCGACCCGCGCAAACTCCACCCACTCGACGTGCCCGACCACGGCGACCCGCACGGAGGCAGTGTGCCATCCCATGGAGGTCCCGGCGTATCCTGCGGCCATGCGGGAAGAAGTGCGCCTCACGAAGTTCAGCCACGGCGCCGGCTGAGCGTGCAAGCTCGGTCCGAGTGACCTGGCCCAGGTCCTGGGCCAACTCGAGGCCCCGGCGATGCCGAGGGAGGTGCTGGTCTCCGCGGAGACCGGCGACGATGCCGCCGTCTATCTCCTGCCCGACGGCAGGGGGCTGGTGGCGACGGTGGACTTCTTCACGCCCATCGTGGACGACCCCTACGACTGGGGGCGCATCGCCGCGGCCAACGCGTTCAGCGACGTCTACGCCATGGGCGGGTCGCCGGCCATCGCCCTGAACCTCGCGAGCTGGCCGGTGGACGACCTCCCGCTCGAGCTGCTGGCCCGGGTGCTCCAGGGTGGCCAGGACGTGGCGAACGAGGCCGGCGTGGCCGTGGTGGGCGGGCACTCCATCACCGAC
>DASWJF010000277.1:0-4312 GCA_036397275.1 Actinomycetota bacterium | reverse complement strand
GACCAGGGCCCGGGTCCGGGGGGAGAGGCAGGCGGCGAGCGAGATGAGCAGCAGCGTGTAGATCAACGTGAACCACCACGACCCGTACACGTCGAACAGGCCGAGCTGGTTGAAGATCCTTGCTCGGAGCGGGTGGTCCCGAAACGTCGCGGCGATCCGGGCGTCCGCCGTCCCCGCCTGCGGCACGAGCGAGCCGGCCACCGCGGCCAGGGCCAGCAGCAGGAGCAGCACGAGGGCCGTGCGCATGGACCGGAGGGTCCGCCAGACCAGCGCGACCGACTGGCGGAGGGTCATCCGAGGGGCACCTGCGGCGGAAGACGACATCCCGGCGCCTCGATTCTACGGGAAGGCCTCTCGGAGCATGCCGGTCAGATGGCGGGCGTGAACCGCCCGATGAGCTCGAAGACCGGCGCCAGCAGCCGGGTCCACAGGTTCGTGACGATCAGCACGCCGATCGCGATCATCACGGCCCCCGCGGTGCCGGCGAACCAGTGGTAGTTGCGCTTCGCGAAGTCCAAGGCCCCCACGAGCCCGCGGATCCCCAACCCCACGAGCAGGAACGGGAGCCCGAGCCCCAAGGAGTACACGAAGAGCAGGAACGCCCCGCCGGCCGCGCCCCCTTGGGCCGCCGCGACCGCGAAGATGCCCGCGAGCACCGGTCCGATGCACGGGGTCCACCCCGTGCCGAAGGCTACCCCCAGGGGGAAGGCCCACGCCGGTCCCGGCTTCACCCGCGAAAGGAGCGGGCGGCGCTCCGCGTACAGGCCGGGCCACCCGGTCCGAAGCGCGTACACCAGCATGAGCAGTCCGAACCCGATGATGATCCCGCCCGCGATCCGCGTGCCGAGCTCGGACTTCAGCAGCCGCGGCAGTGTTCCGCCGGCGAAGGCCCCGAGCGCCGTGAATACCGCGGCGAAGCCGCCGATGAACAGCAGGATGGGGATGACCGGCCGCTCGTTCTTCGTCTGGCCGCCCGAGACGAACGACAGGTACCCGGGGACGAGTGGGAACACGCAGGGCGAGGCGAACGACACCACCCCGGCCGCGAAGGCCAGCCCGGGCGCCCACCACGACGCCAGCCCGCGCTGGACGAAGTCTGCGATCACGAAGGGAACACCGTCCGTCTGGTCGAACCTCCGGTCGGGAGTGTAGGCGGGCCGGGTTGCAGCCCGGGCCCGATCCGGGCCATAGTGTCGCCGGTTTGTGAAGCGATTCACAAGCCCGGGTACCATGGAACAGGCACGAAGGGGCGCCCCAGGGCCCTGTCTATAATCAGCCGGCCGCACGCTAGGATGGGTTCCGGATGAGGGTTCCGAGAAAGCTCGTCGAGCTGAAGGGGCGGGCCGAACCGGTCGTCAAGAACTTCGAGTGGACCTGGACGAAGGCGCTCGTGTTCTGCCTCGGGCTCTGGTCATTCATCCTCATCGCCGCGGTGGTCGTCCCGTCCTTCTGGATGTACTTCGCCGAGCAGAAGCTGGGATGGGGCGGCCCCTCGGGCACCGGCGACTGGTTCCTGGAGCTCCGGGACGCCGTCGCCCTGGGGCTGACCACCGGGCCGTTGCTCACGATCGTGGTGGCGGCCGTGATCATGCAGAACTGGCGACGGAAGCTGCGCGGGGCGACCGCCGAGCGGCCGACCGGCGGGTACCGCTGAGAGGGAGACCGTAGGAGGCCCGCGACCGAGATGCCGTTCCAGAAGACCGAGGTCGATATCCACACCGACTACGTCCTGGAGGCCGTCGACCCCGTGTGGCTCTCCCAGGGGGTGAGGTCCCCGAAACACCTGATGCTGGACCCGGACAACTGCATCCTGTGCCGCGCCTGCGAGGACGTGTGCCCCTGGAACTGCATCTTCATGCTGTCCCCGGAGATCGTCGAGGACGCCGCCGAGGACGCCGTGGAGGCCGAGGTCGTGGGGGCGAACGCCATCTTCGTGGTCGACGACAACGCCTGCACGCGCTGCTCCGTGTGCGTGGATCGGTGCCCCACGGACGTGCTGTACTACGCGCGGCTGCCGGAGGACACCGGTGGAAGGCGCACGATGGCGGCCGTGCCCATGTCCCAGAAGGCCGAGGAAGAGTAGCCCGGATGAAGGAGAGGGGAAGGCCAGGGTGAAGCTCAAGCCGCCGTCCCCCAGCGAGGTACTGGACCGGTTCCGGGAGACCGAGGTCTGGAAGTCCATGTTCCGTCCGGGGTCCATCTTCCGCAAGGGCTACAAGGACACGTCGCGGGACCGAGCCCTGGCCACCATGAATAACGTCCTGTACCACCTCCACCCGGTGAAGATGAAGCGCCACGGGCTGAAGCTGACCTACACGTTCTGCCTGGGCGGCCTGTCCTTCTTCCTGTTCATCGTGCTCACCGTGACCGGCATCTTCCTGATGTTCTTCTACCGGCCGATGGCGGACGTGGGCGGGGCGGTGGCCTATGGCGACATGCAGAGCATCCGGACCTCGGTGTTCTTCGGCGACCTGGTCCGGAACCTTCACCGGTGGGGGGCCCACCTCATGGTCCTCACCGTGACGCTTCACATGGCGAGGGTCTTCTACACGGGCGCCTACAAGCCGCCCCGCGAGTTCAACTGGGTGGTCGGCGTGATCCTGCTGTTCCTCACGCTGGGCCTCTCCTTCACCGGCTACCTGTTGCCGTGGGACCAGCTCGCGATCTGGGCGGTGACGGTCGGCACCAGCCTCGCCGGGTACTCGCCGTTCGTGGCCAAGCAGGCCAACTTCATCCTGCTGGGCGGCGTGGTGGTCGGCCCCCAGACCCTGCTCCGGTGGTACACGCTGCACGTCCTGGCCCTGCCGTTCGTGACGGTGCTGTTCCTGTCCGTGCATTTCTGGCGGATCCGCAAGGACGGCGGCATCTCCGGACCGCTGTAACGAGAAGGAGAGAGGATTGGCGCGAGAGGACACGCCGCTCGACCAGGAGACCCTCGACAGGGTCCTGGCCGAAGAGCTCGCCAAGGGCACGGACCGGCGGGTGGCCGACGGTCGGGCCCGTTCCGCCGCGGTCCGGGCCTATCGAGCCGCCCATGGCGAGGCGCCGGCGCAGGCCGCGGCGGCTCCCTCGGGAGCGCCGGAGGCAGCCACTCAGACCCAACCAGCTCAGGCTGAAACGCCCGCTGCGGCGGGGGCACAGGGCATGGCCGCCCCCGCCGTCGCCGCCCCCGCCGTCGCCGCTGCCGTGGTGCCGTCTCCGGTCCGCGAGGCGCCGCTCCCCACCGGCAACGTGCCCGAGGCGAAGAAGGGGGCGCCGGAGAAGCACCGCCTACTGGCGCTGGTCCCGCCGGAGGGCATCCAGCGGGTCGAGCGGGAGCAGGGCGACCGCATCAACGTGTGGCCGCACCTGCTGATCGAGGAGTTCGTCGCGCTCCTTTTGATGTCGGCGGGGATGATCATCTTCTCGACGTTCGTGAACGCCCCCCTTCGGGAGCTGGCCAACCCGAACCTCACGCCGAACCCCTCGAAGGCGCCGTGGTACTTCCTCGGGCTCCAGGAGCTCCTGCGCTACTTCCATCCGCTCGTGGCCGGGGTGACCATCCCCTTCGTCATCATCCTGGCCGGGCTGGCCGCGGCGCCCTTCATCGATCGAAACCCGAGCACGAAGCCGGGTGACCGGAAGCTCGCGATCACGATGTTCACGATGCTCTTCATGTTCGGCGCGACCCTCACGATCATCGGGTCGTTCTTCCGGGGCACCGGGTACAACTGGGTGTGGCCATGGGCCCAGGGGGTGTTCTTCGAGCTATGACGCCCCTGGCCCTCTCCACCGGGACCGTCGCGGCGCTGGTCGTCATCGTGGTGATCGACCTGTTCGCGATGGTCTTCGGCCTGTCGTTCGTGCGAGCCCGCCGGGCGGCACGGGCCGAGGTGGCGGCCCCCGGCGCGCCCACGGTTCGCGGCGAGGCCCCGCCCAAGGCTCCGAGGCCGGTGACCCGGCGGGAGTTCTTCCGGCGCTCGCTCCTCGCCTCCCTCGGGGTGTTCACGGCCGAGTTCGGGGGCGCGACCCTGGCGTTCCTGTGGCCGAGCCTGAAGGGCGGCTTCGGATCGCTCATCAACGCCGGGAACCTCCAGGACATCGTGAGCGAGATCGCCTCAACCAACCAGCCCTTCTACTACGGGGCCGGACGGTTCTACATCGTCCCCTACGACGGAAGGCCCACGGACGGCGTCGACTACGAGGCCGAGGGCCTGGCGGCCCAGGGGATCATGCCGCTGTACCAGCGGTGCGTGCACCTCGGCTGCCGGGTCCCGTTCTGTGAGCAGTCCCAGTGGTTCGAGTGCCCATGCCACGGCTCCAAGTACAACCT
>DASWJF010000276.1:0-8555 GCA_036397275.1 Actinomycetota bacterium | reverse complement strand
GCCTCGTCCCGAGGCCGGGGGAAGAACAGGGCGTGGTCCACGCCCGGGGGCACCAGACGGATCCGGTCGGGGTCCGCACCGTACAGTCCAACCAGTTGAGCCGCTTCTGCCGGTGTCGCGGCCATGATCCGGTCCGCCTCGTCGATGACCGCCTCCTCCCCGGCCAGGCGGGCCGGCGACTCTGGGCTCTCTCCCCGGGCCAGCGAGTAGTTCTTCACCTTGCCGAGAGTGTGGAACGAGGCCACGAGCGGCACGCCCCAGATCTCCCGGGTGCTCCGGCCGATCCATCCCGAGAGCCAGTAGTGGGTGTGAACCAGGTCGTAGCAGACCCCCTCCATCCGTCGGCGGCGAAGGACGCCCCCCAGGAACTCCGGGAGGTACCGGGGAAGCTCCTCCTTGGGGACCGGGGTGCAGGGCCCCGCCTTCACCCGGATGATCCTCGAGCCCGACGGGAGTTCCTCGACCTCGGGGATGTCGCGGCCTCGGCATCGGGTGAAGACGTCCACCTCGACCCCCTGCGCGGCCAGGCGGTCGGCGGCCGCACGGATGTACACGTTCATTCCGCCCGAGTCGCCGGTGCCCGGCTGGTCCAGGGGTGAGGTATGGAGGCTGACCACGGCCACGCGGGGCCGCGTCGAAGACCATTCCGGGGAAGCCATGGTCACGATGGTACGCGAGCCCGGCAGAAAGGATGCACGGTCCATGTGTGCGTGGGCCGGCCCGCTCCGCTACGGCGGGTGGGCGTCAGTCGCGAGGCCGACGGAGCCGGAAGTCCGCCACGACATCTCCCACGCGCCGGTCTCCACCCGTCACCGGACGACGGGCGAACCGGTCCAACCCGGCCACCTGGGCCTCGGAAAGGGCGCCGAGGGCCGCAAGCGCGTGGATCAAGGCCGGCCCCGAGGCTCGCTCGCCGCCGTCGGCGACCTTCACGGCCACCCCGAGAGCGGACTCGAGAACGGCCGCGCACGACAGGCCCTCGGCCCCTGACTTCACCAGCACGTCGTCCGAGGCCTGCATGACGGCGGTGTCGGTCCGCCCGCGCCCCCCAACGAGATACGGCTGGGCACGCATGGCCGCCGTGCTCCGCGCCACCGCACCCGCCAGACCCCCGAACCGATCGGGTCGGGCGAGCCGCGCGTACAGCATGGCCAGGGCTCGAAGCGGCATGCCGTGCACCGGCACGCCGCACCCGTCCACGCCGACGTGAACCTCGGGCAGGGCGGTCCCTCGCAGCACGGCTCGAAGCACCCGTCGCTGGAGGCGATGGCCGGGTTCCGGGTATGCGTCCCGGTCCCATCCGGCGCGGGCACAGGCCGCGACCATCCCGGCGTGCTTGCCGGAACAGTTGTGGAGCACCCGGCGGGGGCGCTCCGCCTTCGCCATCGACTGTGGATCGAGCGGCCACCCGGGAGGGTTGCGGAGGGCGGACTCCCCGAGGCCCGCGGTCCGGAGGAGCCGCCGAACCGTCCGCACGTGCACCGGCTCGCCGTTGTGCGAGGCGCACATCACGGCCACCTGGTCGTCGGGGAGCTCCCCCCCGATGGCCCGAAGGGACACCGCCGCCTGGAGCGGCTTCATCGCGGACCGGGCGAACACGGGGCGGTGGGGATCCCCGGCGTACACCACCACACGACCCTCTGCATCGCACACGGCCACGTGCCCGAGGTGGACGGACTCCTCGAGCCCCGAGCGGACGACGCGAACGAGCGGAACGCTTCCGGCCATCGGCTGGAAGCCTAGGGGACGCTACCCGGCGTAGGCGAGGCTGATCGAGCCCCCGACGTCCTGCACAAGCGTCGGCTGGTCCTCGATCAGGTCGAGGAAGGCGTGGACGATCTCGGGGTCGAACTGCGAGCCTGAGCCATCCTGGATCTCGGCGAGAGCGAGGTCCAGGGAGCGGGCCAGGCGGTACGGACGATCGCTGGTCATGGCGTCGAAGGAGTCGGCCACGGCGAAGATCCGGGCCGCCAGCGGGATGTGCCCGCCCTTCAGCCCGTCCGGGTAGCCTGTGCCGTCGAAGCGCTCGTGATGGTGCCGGATGACGTCCGCCGCCTCGCCCAGGAACCGGATGGGCGCCACGATCTGCGCGCCGATGGTGGGATGGGTCCGCATCACCTCCCACTCTGCCCCGGACAGAGGCCCCGACTTGCACAGGATCCACTCGGGGATGCCCACCTTGCCGATGTCGTGGAGGAAGAACCCGTACCCAAGGGCCGGAGCCTCCGCCACGACCGGGTCGATCCTTCTGGCCAGGGCCACCCCGTAGGCCTGGGTTCGGTCCAGATGTCCCCGGGTGCCGCGGTCCTTGGCCTCGATCACGAGAGCCAGGCTCTTCATCGTGGCGATGCACGTCTCCTGGAAGTTCTCGAGGACCTGCTCGAGCTCCGCGCTTCGGCGCCGCTCGAGCTGGTAGAGCTCGCCGAGCTCGCGGGCGAACACGATGAGCTGTTCGTGCACCGCGGGAAACTCGGGATCGTCGGGGACCCCCTGTCCGTGCTCGGTGTAGGCCGGGTCGTCTTTCATCGGGACGGGCGGTGCCGAGGAGCGATGGACCGAATGCCGGTCAAGCCTGCCCGCAGCAACGGGACGGGTCTATAGGGACTCCGGCCCAAACCGCCATCCCCCGGGATGCACTCGAGTACGGGCGAACGGTCCCTTGGCCTCCCCCGAGAGGCCCACGGACCTTCAGGACAGGACCAGAGAGGGGTCCTCCTTGTAGCGCCGCTTGAGCTCGTCCTGGAGCAGGTTCAGGACCTCGATCACGGCGGAGCGATCCCCCGAGACCTCGTGCTCCTCCATCTCCAGCACCTCGACCGCCGTGATCAGCTGCTGGTCGGCGAGATTGGTGGGGTCCGAGACCCCGGCGTCGGCCACCAGGCGCTCCACCCGGCGCCGCGCCTGGAGCATCTCGTCCTCGGGGACCCCCACGCGTACGGCCTCGCCCCGGGACGGGCCCTGCCCCTCCGGCGCCAGGATCATGCTCAGGCGCTCCACGAGGGATCCCTCCTCCCCGCCGGTCCCCCGCCGGTCGACTTCGGCCTTCAAGATCTCGGCCCGGCCCTGGACCAGCCGCCGGAGGAGGGACAGGTACTCCCGCTCGGCCAGGCATTCGTCCCGGCGAGCCCGGAGCTCGTCGAGGGACAGCTCCTCGAGGCCGTCGACGAAAGCAGGACGGAGGATGCGATCGATGCGACGCTGCCCGCCTTCGATTGCCACGCCAGCTCCTTCCATGTCGAGGCAAGGGCATTGTAGGGCCGCTGGCCCCACCCCGCCCGGGACCTCAGCACACCGCGAGGAGCAGCTGGTACGGGTTGACGGCCCCGCCGCCGCCCGGGTGGTACTCGAAGTGCAGGTGCGGGACCCCGGCGTTCCCCGTCAGGCCCACATAGCCGATCGCGGTGCCGGCGCTCACGGAGCCCGAGGCGGAGCTGTACCCGGAAAGGTGCGCGTAGAAGGCGTACGTCCCGTCGGACGCCCGCACGTAGGCCTGGATGCCGCCGAGGGAGCTGGAGCTGTGGGTCACGTAGCCACCGTGGGCCGCGACGATCGGCGTCCCGTATGGAGCGATGAGGTCGATCCCCGCATGGCTTCGCCCCCCCGACCTCGGCCAGCCGAAGGAGTCGACGAAGCTGTTCGGTCCCGCCACGGGGCACACCTCGATGGGGGCCCCGGGGCGGACGTTCTGGCCCAGGAAGGCTAGGAGCCTGAGCTCGTTCTTGTACCGGGCCTCTAGCTCGTCCCGGGTCTCGCGAAGGTCCGCGACCGTGGCCAGGATGGCGCTCCGGCTGGCCTCGAGCGCCTGGGCCTGCTCCGCCTGCTGCTCGGACAGCTCCCCGAGGCGCACGACCGTCCGCCGCAGTTGCTCGGTGGTCACGCGCTCCTCGATGACCAGGTCGGAGTCGGCCTGGGCCATGCTCCCCAGGAACTCGATCCGATCGGAGAATTCCGTGAACGAGCTCGACGAAAGCAACAGGTCGATGGTGCCGGCAGGCCCGGTCTCGAAAGCGAGGATGGCACGCTTCTGGAGGCGGAGCTGGATCGCCGCGATGTGCTGCACGAGCTGGTCCCGCTCTGTCCGGGTGCTGGTGAGCTCGTCGCGGGTCTGGGCCAGCCGGGACTCCGCGGTCTGCCAGACGGCCGTAGCCCGGGACAGCCTGGCCTCGGCATCGACCAGGCGCGCCTTGACCGCGTCCAGCTCGTCCTTCGTTTGGGCCAGGGCGGGAGTCGTCGCGAAGGCGCCCGCCACCAGGACGAGCGCGAGCAACGATCGATGCGTTCTCCTGGGAGCGGTCGTCGGGCCCCCCTTCAGGTCGTCGGCGCCGCCTCAGGCCGGGGCCGAGGCTACCACCCGCCCCCCGGGCGGGCAACCAGCCGTTCGGCGGATCTCCTTGCCTGACCAGTGGGGATGCCACCCCTACTCGCGCAGTGCCTCGATCAGGATGCCGGCCACCTCGGGGCGCGAGAACTCGGCCGGAGGGCGCGTGCCAGCCCGAAGCATCTCCCGGACCTTCGAGCCCGAGAGCGAGACCCGATCCTCCTCGCCGTGGGGACAGGTCTTGGGCGAGGCCATCCCCTCGCACCGGTTGCACCAGAACGAGTGTTCGAACATGAGGGGCGTGATGCCGAGCTCGTCGGACTCTAACTCCTCGAAGATCCTCTGGGCGTCGTAGGTGCCGTAGTAGTCGCCGACACCCGCGTGGTCCCGGCCCACGATGAAGTGGGTGCACCCGTAGTTCTTGCGGCAGATGGCGTGCCAGATGGCTTCCTTCGGGCCCGCGTAACGCATCGCCGCGGGGAACACCGAGATCATTGCCCGGTCCCTCGGGTAGTAGTTCTCGAACAGGACCTCATAGCAACGCATCCGCACGTCGGGCGGAACGTCGTCGGCCTTGGTCGCGCCCATCAGGGGGTGCACCAGCAAACCGTCCACGATCTCGAGCGCGCACTTTTGGATGTACTCGTGGGCCCGATGGATGGGGTTTCGGGTCTGGAACCCGACCACGGTCCTCCATCCACGTGCGGCGAACTCCGCCCGGGTCTCGGCGGGTGTCAGGCGATACCTGCCGAAGGTGTCATGCTCCGGGAGCCGGATGGCCCGGATGTCCCCGGCCAGGCAGTAGTCGCCGGCATCGTGGAGCGCCTTCACCCCGGGATGCGCGAGGTCCTCGGTGAGGAAGACGGCCAGCGCCTCCTTCTTCTTGTCGCGCCTGAAGATCTCCTGCACCTCCAGCACCGCGAGCGGACGGGTGCTCTGGCCGGTCATCAGCGTGACCGACTCCGCGCCGCCGATCCGCTTCACCTCCTCCTCCTGGAGCGAGAGCGTGACGGGGATCGCCCAGGGGAGCCCGTTCGGAAGGTGCATCGTCTCGAGGACCGAGTGATGGTCCTTCTCGCCCTGGAAGCCGGTGAGCGGGGAGAGCGCGCCGACCGACAGCATCTCGAGGTCCGAGAGCTCCCGGTCGTTGACCTTGATCTTCGGGTGGTGCTCGGCCTCCTGCGCGAGCCGCTCGCCCTCCGCCTCGAATGCGAGCAGGTTCACCAGCGTCCCCCCGTGGGGCGCGATGGTCTCCGTTCCGGTCATCGGGTTCGCCTTTCATCGGACATGCGTGGGTCCCGTTCGGGCACAGCATAGCCGTCTCACTGAACGGCTCTCCGCGGCCCCCGGCTATACTCCGGGCGCCAGCGAGGAAAGGCGGCCCGCGCCATGAAGACGCTGCTCGCCGACGCAGAGGTCGCCGAGCTGAATGCCCGGTTCGAGTCGGCCACCCCCGAAGCGATCGTCCGGTGGGCCCTCGAAGGGTCGGGCCTCGACCGCATCGCCATCGCCTCGGCGTTCCAGGCCGAGGGGACCTGCGTGATGCACATGGCGACCCGGATCCGGCCCGGCGTGCCCGTCCTGTTCCTGCAGACCGGCTTTCACTTCGCCGAGACGCTCGCGTTCAAGGCGCAGCTCACGGAGCTGCTCGGCCTGAACGTGGTCGAGCTGGTCGGGAACCACACCGTCGAATCACAGGAGCGGACCTTCGGGCCGCGCCTGTTCGAGCGAGACCCCGGGCTGTGCTGCGAGATCAACAAGGTCCGTCCGATGTTCGAGGCTCTCCGCGGCGTGAACGCCTGGATCACGGCGTTCCGCCGGGACTCCTCACCCACCCGGGTCCGGGCACCGATCGTCGAGCGGTACGAGCTCGAGCCAGGACGGTTCATCGTGAAGGTGAACCCGGTGGTGAACTGGACCGGGCCCGACGTTTGGGCGTACCTGAGGGCGAACGAGCTTCCCCACAACCCCCTGTACGACCTGGGCTACGCCTCGATCGGCTGCGCTCCGTGTACCCGGATCCGGCTGGCCGGCGAGCCGGAGCGGGCCGGCCGGTGGGCCGGCCTGTCCAAGTGGGAGTGCGGCATCCACGAGCAGGGCGCGGCGCGGGAACTCGGCGCCGAGGCCGGCTCCGCCTAGGCCACCACCCAGAGGGCGTCGAGGGCCAGCCCCACCGACAGGCTGGAGCGGTCCCCCAGCACGTCGCCGTCCACCTGGACGGGGAACGGCCGGTCGGAGTTGACCTCGACGCGCGACGCATCGTGCCAGTAGTCCATGTCCCGGCCCTTCACATGGCGGGCCGACCCGAACATCTGCCAGGCGATCCGCAGCACCCGCCGTCGAGGAAGCTTGCGGGCCGAGAGCACGTCGAGGCCCTCCTCCAGCGACGCCTCGGGCGTCACGTGGACGCCCCGGCCCTTGTAGTAGGTGTACGGATCGGTCCGGCCGATCATCACCGAGATCGAGGGCACGGGCGCTCCTCCGTCGATGCTCACGGTGAGGTCGGGGATCCTGCCCGCGTAGCTCGCGATCACTTCTCGGGCCACCGCGCGGAACGCGGCCCGCTCGAATGCCCGCTTGGTCCGGGGGAACTTCGACTCCAGGCGGGCCATGGCGGCGGCGTCCACACCGGCGCCGCAGTTCACGGCGAAGTACCGCCCGTCCGCCACCCCGAGGTGCAGCCTCCGGGCCTCGCCGTTCAGGGCCTTGGCGATCAGCACGCCGGTCGCCTCCACCGGATCGAGCGGCATCCCCAGGGCGCGGACCAGGATGTTGGTGGCGCCGCCGGGCAGCACGCCCAGAGCCACCTCGGTGCCGGCCAGCCCGTTCACGGCCTCGTTGATCGTGCCGTCGCCCGAGAACACCACGACGAGGTCGAGGCCATCCGCGGCGGCCTCGGCGGCCACCTCGGTGGCATGCCCGCGCTCGGTGGTCTCCAGGACCTCCAGCTTGAAGTCGGCCGACAGCGCCTTCTCGATCACCGCGAGGGTGGGCCGGGACACCGTGCGGGCCACCGGGTTCACCACCAGCAGGACGCGTTCGAACATGCGCATCGGGGGAGCGAGTATGGCAGCCCGGGGGTGAGCCCCGCTCGCGCCGCCGGAGACGGGGGGAAGGAGCGCCACGTCCTCGTGGCCCGTGAGGGCGTGATCCTCGGAAGCACGCTCGCCGTCCACCACCACCGAGCCGGCCCGGGCCACCTTGGCGAACCGCTCCCCATACCGCGCCGAGAGGGCCGCCACGACCTGACCCACGGTCTCACCCTCGGCCTCCACGCGCGAGTCCCCGGCGAGGTCCCGGAGGGCCGCGAACAACCGAACGGTCACGGTCGTCATCCGGGGTCCAGGGTACCGGCCGCCGGCTCGAGGCTGTTACCCTCGGTGGGGTCGTGGCCACCATCGTCTTGATCTCCGACCGTTCCCTCGACGAGGCTCTTCCCGCCCTCGCCTCGGCGGGCCTCGACGCGAAGATCGCGCCCCTCTCGGTCACCGCCCTGGGCGACGTGCTGGAGCTCTCGGCGGAGGTCGTGCTGGTGGACGCGGCCGAGAATCCCGGGCAGGGCCACTCCGTTCTCCGAGCCCTTCGCGAGCGCGACCCTCGGACCCCAACCGTGGCCGTGGTGGAGCGCCGGGACCTCGAGCGGTTCGCGTGGGAGACGGTCGCCGACGAGCTCGTGTATCCGTCCGCCCCGGAGGCCGAGATCCGGATCCGCCTCGACATGCTCCGGAGGCGGACCGGCTCGGGCGACGGGGTCACCATCCGTTGTGGACCCCTCACCCTCGACACGGACACGTACCAGGTCACGGTGGCCGGCCGGCCCCTCGACCTCACGTACAAGGAGTTCGAGCTGCTGCGGTTCCTGGCCTCCCGGCCGGGCCGCGTGTTCACCCGCCCGGCACTCCTCCGCGAGGTGTGGGGCTACGACTTCTACGGCGGAACCCGGACCGTGGACGTCCACGTCCGACGCCTCCGGTCCAAGCTCGGGCCGGAGAACGAGAGCCTGATCGAGACGGTCCGAGGGGTGGGGTACCGAACCGCCGACCTCTGACCGGCCCTCCCGTAACGAGGAATTAACGCGGTAGAAACCTCGCCGCATCGGGCGGCCCCTACCCTTTCGCTGTCGAGATCAGACGGAAGGGGGAAGGCGGTGGCCACGCCGAAGGACGTCCTCGCCTTGGCCAAGGAAGCGGGAGCCGAGATCGTCGATCTGCGGTTCTGCGACCTGCCGGGGCTCATG
>DASWJF010000275.1:0-6004 GCA_036397275.1 Actinomycetota bacterium | reverse complement strand
CCAGGCCAGGTTGTGCTGGGCCATGAGCTCGCCGGTCACCACGGCCACCACGCCGGGAAGACCCTGGGCCTTGGACCCGTCGATGCCGTTGAGCTTCGCGTGCGCGTACGGGCTGCGAAGGATGGCCATGTGGAGCATCCCAGGCAGCTTGACGTCGTCGATGTAGGTGCCCTTTCCCTGGATGAACCGGTCGTCCTCTTTCCGCTTGACCCGGTGTCCCAGCCCGCGGATCTCTTCGGTCTCGCTCGCCATCGATGCTCCCCCCTAGACCTTGGCCGGCTCGGTTGCGCCGGACTTGATCCGCGCCGCGTGCTGGATGGCCTTCACGATGTTCATGTAGCCGGTGCACCGGCAGATGTTCCCGGAGATGGCCCACCGGACATCCTCGTCGGACGGATCCGCGTTGTGCTCGAGCAGGGCGTTGCCCACGAGCATCATCCCCGGCGTGCAGAATCCGCACTGGAGACCGTGCTCCTCCTTGAACGCCACTTGCATCGGGTCGAGCTGGCCTCCCGCGACCAGCCCTTCAACGGTCGTGATCGCTCGGCCATCGGCCTGAACGCCGAACACGGTGCACGACTTCACCGGGGTTCCGTCGAGGAGGACGGTGCACGCACCGCAGCTCGTGGTGTCACATCCCTCGTGCGTTCCGGTCAGCCCGAACACGTCCCGGATCAGGTGGACCAGGAGGAGCCGGGGCTCCACGTCGGCGGTTCGCTCGGCTCCGTTGACGTTGACAGTGACCTTCATGGATGTGCCCCCTCAAGCCGCTCGGGCCATGTCGACCGCCATGGCCAGGCCTCGACGCACGAACACCTCGACCACATGGCGCTTGTACTCGGCCGAGCCCCGGACGTCGGCCACCGGATTCGTGACGGCCGCGGCCAGGCGCCCGGCCTCCGCGAATACGCCTTCGCCGGGCTCCGCCCCGGCCAGGACGGCCTCGGCCTCGGTTGCCTGGACGTTCTTCGTGCCGACCGCGGTAAGCCCGATGCCGGCCCGGGCAATCTTCCCGTCGGCCATCGCCACGTGGATCGCCGCGGCCACGGTGGCGAAGTCGCCCACCTTCCGCTCGAGCTTCAGGTAGGTGCCGCCGGTCCGGCCGGCCGGCGCCGGCACCCGGACCTCGGTGACGAGCTCGTCGGGCTCCAGGGCGGTGGTGAAGATGTCCTGGAAGAAGTCGCCGATGGGGATCTGGCGCTCGCCCCGCGCGCTGCGCGCGACGACGGTCGCCCCCGTGGCCAGCATCACCGCGCCCCAGTCCCCGGCGGGGTCCGCGTGCGCCAGGGAGCCGCACACCGTGCCGAGGTTGCGGACGATGGGATCGGCGATCTGCGGAGCCGCGGCGGCCAGGACGGGGAACCGCGCGGACACGAGCTCCGAGGCGGCGACCTGGTTGTGGCGGACGAGGGCCCCGATCCGAAGGGCGCCGCCGTCCTCGGCGATGCCGTCCAGGCCGGGGACCCGGTTCACGTCCACCAGGTGAGCGGGGGCGGCGAACCGGAACTTCAGCAGCGGGATGAGGCTCTGGCCCCCGGCGAGGACCTTGGCCTCCCCCAGCGAGGACAACAGCTGGAGGGCCTCATCGAGGGAGCCGGGCCGGTGGTACTCGAAGGGTGCTGGCAGCATCTGGACCTCCCTCAGGGCTACGGACGGCGGCGACCTGTGGATTATCACCCCGCGCTATCTTCCATGGGAAATGGCCACCTCCACCCCCAGCACCGCCGAGGCCTCGAACCGGGGCTTCTGGCTGGTGGTCGCGCCCCTCGCGGCGGCGAGCGCCCTGCTGGTGGCTCTCATCTTCCTGAACCGGCCTGCCGCCGAGCGTGCCTCGGAGTTCACGGCTCGGGACAACCTGCGGACCGCGCTCGACGCCGCGGAGGCTGTCCGGCAGGAGGAGGGCACGTTCGCCGCGGCCACGGCCCTCCGCCTCGGAGAGGTCGAATCGGACCTGCTGTTCATCGACCCCGACCAGGCCTCCAACAACTCCGAGGTCATCAGCGTGTTCGCCTCCGGCTCGGTGTGGGCGGCCGCCGCCCGGGCCGGGACCGGTGCCTGCTTCTGGGTACGGGCTCGGCCGGACCGCCCCACGGCCTTCGGCACCGGCACCGATTGCAGCGGCGAGGCGGCGAGCACGAGGGGAGCCGGACCCGAAGGCTGGCCCTCGCCCTGAACCGGGTCCGCGCTCGCCCGGCCGCCCGCGCGCTCGCCCGGCCGCCCGCCCGGCGCCCGGCCGCCCGCCCGGCCGGGGCGCCCGGGGTCCGCGCCGATTTCCCGCTTGACGGCCGACCGGACTACTATCCGAATCCTCACCGACTCCAGCGAAAGGGGGAGGCCCGTGACGCACGTCGAGGTCACCGTCAACGGGGTCAAGCGGGAGGCCGACGTCGAGCCCCGCACGCTCCTCGTCTACTTCCTCCGGGAGACCCTCGGGCTCACCGGCACCAACGTCGGATGCGACACGTCCTCCTGCGGGGCGTGCACCACGCTCCTCGACGGGGAGTCCGTGAAGTCCTGCACCGTCCTCGCCGTCCAGGCCGACGGGCGGGAGGTCACCACGATCGAAGGGCTGGCGTCCGACGGGCAGTTCCATCCGATCCAGGAGGCCTTCCACCGCAACCACGGGCTCCAGTGCGGCTACTGCACGCCCGGCATGATCATGGCCGCGGTGAGCTACCTGAAGGAGAATCCCACCCCCACCGAGGAGGAGGTCCGGGAGTCCCTGGAGGGCAACCTGTGCCGGTGCACCGGCTACCAGAACATCGTGAAGTCGATCCTCGACGCCGCCGGGCAGCTGAGCGGCGCCAAGGTCTAAGGGGGTCCACATGGCGACGGCTGAGAAGTACGTCGGCGGCGGGGTCCTGCGCAAGGAGGACCCGGAGCTCCTGACCGGGCAGGCCCACTTCATCGACGACCTCACCTTCCCGGGCATGGCGTGGATGCACGTGGTCCGAAGCCCCTTCGCCCACGCGAAGATCAAATCGGTGGACACGTCGGCGGCGAAGGCGATGCCGGGTGTGATCGCCGCGTGGTCGGGCAAGGACCTCGCGGACGAATGGCAGGGCTCGCTCCCGTGCGCGTGGCCGGTCACCGAGGACATCAAGATGCCCACTCACTGGCCGGTGGCCCAGGACGAGGTCCGCCACCAAGGCGAGGCCGTGGCCGTGGTGCTTGCCGAGACCCGGGCCCAGGCCAAGGACGCGGCCGAGGCGGTCGCAGTCGACTACGACCCGCTTCCCGTCGTGACCGATGCAGAGGAAGCGTTGAAGGACGGCGCGCCCATCGTCCACGCCGACCTCGGCACGAACAAGTCCTACACGTGGACGCTGTCGGCCGGCGAGGTGGACAAGGTCTTCTCCGAGGCGCCGGTGGTGGTCAAGGAGCGCTATTACCATCCCCGGCTCATCCCGAACGCCATCGAGCCCCGGGGGGCGCTCGCCGTGCCGGTCCCGGCCCAGGGCGAGTTCACGCTGTACTCGGCGACCCAGATCCCGCACATCCTGAAGGTGGCCCTCACCGCCTTCACCATGGCCAACATGTCGGAGGCGAAGCTCCGCGTGATCGCGCCCGACGTGGGCGGGGGGTTCGGCTCGAAGCTGAACGTGTACGCGGAGGAGGCGGTCCTGCTGGCAGCGGCCCGGCGGACCGGCCGTCCGGTGAAGTGGATCGAGGAGCGTACGGAGAACTACCTCTCCACGATCCAGGGCCGCGACGTCTACCAGGACATCGAGCTGGCGGCCACCGAGGATGGGAAGCTCCTGGGGGTCCGGGCCCACCTGGTCGCCGACATGGGCGCGTACCTCCAGCTCGTGACGCCAGGGATCCCGCTGCTCGGCGCGTTCCTGTACCACGGGGTGTACACGCCGCAGGCCTACGACTTCGTGTGCACCGGCGTGTTCACCAACAAGACGCCGACCGACGCCTACCGCGGCGCGGGGCGGCCCGAGGCGACGTACGCGATCGAGCGGGCCATGGATGCCCTGGCGCGGCGGGTGGGAAAGGATCCGGTGGAGGTTCGCCGGATGAACTTCATGGCGCCCTTCACCGAGCCGACCGATGTCGTCTCGGGCCTGAAGTACGACTCCGGCGACTACGGGAAGCAGCTCGACCGGGCCCTGGAGATGGCGGGGTACGAGCAGCTCCGGAAGGAGCAGCAGGCCCGCCGCGACGCCGGTGAGGTGAAGCAGCTCGGGATCGGGCTCTCCACCTACATCGAGATGTGCGGGCTGGCTCCGTCCCAGGTCCTGTCGGCCCTGCGGTACGCGGCCGGCGGGTGGGATTCGGCGACGATCCGATGTCTGCCCACGGGCAAGGTGATCGTGGTCACGGGAACCTCGCCCCACGGCCAGGGCCACGTCACGAGCTGGTCGCAGATCACAGCCGACGCCCTGGGGGTGCCCGTGGAGGACGTCGAGGTGCTCCACGGGGACACGGCGGTCTCGCCGCTCGGCATGGACACGTACGGCAGCCGTTCGGTCGCGGTGGGCGGCGTCGCGCTCCATTTCGCCGCGCAAAAAGTCATCGAGAAGGCCCGGAAGATCGCGGCCCACGAGCTCGAGGTGTCCGAGGATGACCTCGAGTACAAGGCCCCGGCGTTCTCGGTGCGGGGCGCGCCGGACCGGGCCAAGACGATCCCCGAGATCGCGTTCGCCGCGTGGACGGCCCACAACCTGCCGCCGGACGTCGAGCCGGGCCTGGAAGCCACCCACGTCTACGACCCGGGGAACTTCACCTTCCCTTCGGGCGCGCACGTGTGCGTGGTCGAGGTCGACACGGAGACCGGCGAGGTCGCGATCGAGAAGTACGTCGCGGTCGACGACTGCGGGACCGTGATCAACCCGATGATCGTCGATGGTCAGGTGCACGGCGGCATCACGCAGGGCATCGCCGAGGCGCTGTTCGAGGAGGGCGTCTACGACGAGAACGGGAACCTCATGACGAGCAGCATGACGAACTACCTGGTCCCGTCGGCCGCCGAGCTGCCCACGTTCGAGCTCGACCGCACGGTCACGCCTTCCAGCACGAACCCCCTGGGGGTGAAGGGCATCGGTGAGGCCGGGACCATCGCCGCGCCGCCGGCCGTGGTGAACGCCGTCATCGACGCGCTCTCGCACCTTGGGGTGACGGACATCGAGAAGCCGGTCTCGCCGGAGCGGGTGTGGAGAGCCATCCAGCGAGCCAGAGGAGGTGCGGCATGATCCCGGCGCTGTTCGAGTACGCGCGGGCCGAGTCGGTGGACCAGGCCATCGACCTTCTCTCGAGAAGCGAGGACGCCAAGATCATCGCCGGGGGCCACTCGCTCCTGCCGTTGATGCGGCTCCGCCTGTCCCGTCCGGCGATGCTGGTCGACATCTCCCGGATCGGCGACCTCCGCTCCATCCGGGAGGACGGTGACCACATCGCGATCGGGGCGCTGGCCCGCCACCACAACGTGGCGAACAGCGAGACGATCCAGAGGTCCTGCCCGATCGTCGCGTACGCGGCGAGCCTGATCGGCGACCCGCAGGTCCGCCACGTGGGCACGATCGGCGGGTCGTGCGCCCATGCCGACCCGGCTTCGGACATGCCGACGGTGCTGCTCGCCCTGGGGGCCGAGCTGGTGATCGGAGGGCCGAATGGGAAGTCGCGGCAGGTGAAGGCGGCCGACTTCTTCAAGGGCCTGTTCGAGCCGGACCTCGCGCCGAACGAGGTCCTGACGGAGATCCGGGTGCCGAAAACCGCCGGGCGGGGGTGGAGCTACATCAAGTTCCACCGCCGGGCGCAGGATTGGGCCCTGGTCGGCGTGGCGGCCCTGGCCGGGAACGGCGGCGGGCCCGCCGTGGCCCTCACGAACATGGGGGAGAAGCCCCTCCGGGCCACGGGCGTGGAGGAGGCCCTGGCCGGCGGAGCGGACCCGGCAACCGCGGCGACGCGGGCCGACGAGGGGACCAGCCCTCCCTCGGACACGTTCGGCAGCGCCGAGTACCGCAAGGAGCTCTCCAAGGTGCTGGTGCGCCGGGCCCTC
>DASWJF010000274.1:0-6618 GCA_036397275.1 Actinomycetota bacterium | reverse complement strand
GAGCGCCTCGCCGGCTTCGTCGCTGACGGGTTCACCTGCCTGAACTTCTGGCTCTCCGGGGATCGAGCCGACCAGCGCGAACGCCTGGCGAGTGAGGTCCTACCGGCCGTCCGCGACCTCGCGACGTAGACCCGCGGCTAGGGCCTGTTGGCGAGTGACTTCTCGATGACCACGAGGATCTCGTCGCCGACGAGCTCGTCCCGCTCGATCAGTGCGTCACGAAGGGCCTCCACCACGTCGCGGTTCTCCGCGAGGAGCGCACCCACCCGCTGCTTCTGCGTGGCCAGGATGTCCTCCACCCGCTGCTTCCCGTCCCGGTCGGCGATGACCTTCCCCACCAGGTTCTTGCTTCCGATGGGGCCCTCGGCGATGGCGTCGAAGGAGATCAGCGACCCGGCCATCCCGAACGAGCCCACCATCTGCGCGGCCAGGGCAGTGGCGCCGGCCAGGTCCGAGGCCGGGCCGGTGCCCGACTCTCCCAGGAACAGCTCCTCCGAGACAAGCCCGCCGAGCGCGATGGCGATGTGCGACTCGATCTCCGACCGGGTGCGGGTGAACCGCTCCTCCTCGTCGCCATGCGCGAGCAGCCCGAGCGATTGGCGGCGCTTGATGATCGACAGCACCTCGAGGCGACGGCCGGTGCCCACGAAGTACGCCACCGTGGCGTGGCCGGCCTCGTGCGTGGCCACGGCCCGCCGTTCGCCATCCGTGTAGGTCACCGCCTGCTTGATGCCGATCTCCTCGGTCAGCTTGGCGTCGTACACGTCGTCGACGTTCATCTCGCGCCGGCCACCGCGGAGGGCGACGAGCAACGACTCGTCGAAGAGGTGCTCGATCATCACCGGCGTGTAGCCGAACGTGTCGTGGGCCATGCGCTCCCGGACCGACTCCTCCTCGAGCTGCGGGTGATGGGCCTTTCGGTCGAGGAAGAAGTCGATGAGGTCGCGGCGGCCCTGCTTCGTCGGCAGGTCGAAGTACAGTCGCCGGTCGAACCGGCCAGGGCGGAGCAGCGCGGGATCCAGGTTGTCGGCCCGGTTGGTGGCGGCGATCAGCAGGATGTTGTTGTACTTGGGCCTCCCGGTGGACAGCCGGCGCTGCGGCGTGAGGTATCCGTTGATCCATCCCATCACGGCGCCCTTCATCCGCTGGCGGAGCGGGGGCTGGTCGAACGACTGCATCTGGATCAGCAGCTCGTTCACCATGCCCGACCCGCCCGGGCTGATCATGCGGTTCGCGCTTCGGCCGAGGCCCGTGGGGTCCGGCGACGCCGACAGCGACCCGCGGTCGGACCCGATGGCGTCGATCTCCTCGATGAATCCGATCGCGCCGCCCTCCTTTCGAGCCAGCTTGCGGAGGATCTTGAAGAAGGACCGGATCCGGGACCCGGTCATGCCGAACCACATCGACTGGAACGCCGGGGCCGAGATGAACAGGAACGGCACGCCGGCCTGCTTGGCCATGGCCTTGGCCAGGTAGGTCTTGCCAGTGCCGGGGGGTCCCTCGAACAGGATGCCCCGGCGGGGGTTGCCGCCCAGCTCGTCGCGGAACGTCGCGTACCCCAGGAAGACGTCGAGGGTCCGGACCACCTCGTCCACCTGCATGTCGAGCCCCCGGATCTCGGTCAGGCCGACCTCGATCTCCTCCGGACGAACGATGACGTGCGGCGACCGGCCGCTGAACAGCGGCATGGCCATCATGAGAAAGATGGCCACGAATATGAGCATGACCGGGAGGAACAGGATCGCGTTCGGACCGAGGCTCGGCAGGTCGATGGGGTTGTTCGTGAAGTAGCGGTACCAGAGGTAAGCGTCGATCCCGCCGAGGATCACGATCGCCCGCCGGACCCGCTTGCGGCGGGTCTGCTCCCGGACCCGGAACACGTCGGCCTTGCCCGCGCGCAGGATCTCGGAGCCCTCGAGAAGGCTTGCGGTGGACCGATCCTTGTTCACGGCGCTTCCCCTCTCCGGCCGGCTCACGGCCGCCTCAGCATCCTACGGTCGGGGCCTACAGCGCGCATCCGCCGTTCGCCCTAGAGGGCATCCGAAGGGCCTAGGGGACAGGTGGGTGCCGGTCGCCCGGTCGAACGACTATCGTGCTCTCGCTTTCGGATGCAGGAGCGTGCGTGGCCAGGAAGAAGCAGGCGCCCGTCGCCCAGGAGGACGCCCGGACCGTGGGGGCGCTCCTCCGGGGGCTCCGCCGCGCGGCCGGCTTCCGCGCCGTCCAGGACGCGGCTGACGCCCCGGCCTGCCCCGCGGCCAGGCAGACCATCTACGCCTACGAGCGCGGGGGCCTGACCCCGTCCCTCAAGCAGTTCCTGGAGCTGGTGGAGTTCTACGCCCTCAAGACGCAGCAGCGAACCGGCGCGAAGCCCGCCGAGGACCTTCGGGCCCAGGCCGTGGCCGCCGTCACCCGGGCGCTCTTGCTTCGCGCGTACAACGTGACCACCGCCATGGAACTGATCCAGCGCCTCCAGCCGCCGCTCCAGAAGAAGCGGTGAGGGGCCGGTGCTGACCGACATCGACCACGTGGGCATCGCGGTTGACGATCTCGACGCAGCAGTCGAGCACTACCGCCGGACCCTCGGCGTGGAGCCGGCGCATCGAGAGGTGGCCGAGTCCCAGGGGGTCGAGGAGGTGCTGTTCCCGGTGGGGACCTCGTTCATCCAGCTCGTAGGGGCGCTTGGTCCGGACACGCCGGTCGGCAGGTTCCTGGCGAAGCGGGGACCGGGCCTGCACCACGTGGGCTATCGGGTGGGCGACGTCGCCGCCACCCTGGAGAAGCTGAGGGCGGAGGGGGTGGCCCTGATCGACGAGGCGCCACGCATCGGATCTCGAGGGACCACGATCGCCTTCGTCCATCCGAAGGGCATGGGCGGCGTGCTGATCGAGCTGGTGCAGGAACCCGGCTAAGGGAGGTCCTTCAGCCCGGCCGTGGGGGCGTTGATCAAGACCGCGACGTTCCCTTCGGGGAGCTTCCCATCGGCCATCAGCTGGTGGACGTGGCCGCTGTCCTCGTACCGGTAGGTGTGTCCAAGGGTGGTCTGGATCTTCCCCTCCCGCACGAGGTCATTGAACGCCGCGGCCTGCTCGTCGTTGAACAGATGCGAGCCCTGGTACCGCTTCTGCATGTACCAGAGGTACCGGACGTCCACGAGCGTGTCGTAGCCGCTGGTGCCGGCGCAGATCACCACCATGCCACCGCGGTCGCACACGAAGATGGAAGTGGGGATGGTGTCCTCGGCCGGGTGTTCGAAGACGATGCGTGGGCTCCGCCGCTCCCCCAGCGCATCCCACACGGCCTTGCCGAAAGCTTTCGCGCCCTCGAACCAGCCCTTCCAGTCCGGCGAGTCCCACTTCGGCGGCACGCCCCAGTGCGCGAAGTCCTTGCGGTTCACGTAGCCCACCGCCCCGAGCTTCTTGCAGTACTCGCCCCGGTCCTCGGAGGACACGACGGCGACGGCCTTCCCGCCCGCGAGCGTGACGAGCTGGATGGCCATCGAGCCCAGGCCGCCCGAGCCGCCCCACACCAGCACGACATCGTCCTCCTGCACGGTGTGCGGGGGCCAGCCGTGGAGCATCCGGTAGGCGGTGGCGCCGGTGAGCGTGGGCGCCGCCGCCTCCTCCCACGTGAGGTGCTCGGCCTTGGGCAGGCACTGGTGGGCCTGGACCTTGGTGAACTGCGAGAACGAGCCCCAGCACGAGTCGTACCCCCACACGCGGAAGCTGGCCGCGAGGCCCGGGTCCTTGCCGGCCACCACCCACGGATCCTCGGAGTCCCATTGGCCGGCATGCACGACCACGCGGTCGCCGACCTTCACGTTCGTCACGTCGGAGCCGACCGCGTAGACGATGCCGGCCGCGTCGGACCCCACGATGTGGAAGTCGGTGGGCTCCCCCCACCGAGCCTGGGTCTTGGTGACGTCGATGGGGACGCCTCGCGCGGCCCACACGTTGTTGAAGTTCACGCCGGCGGCCATGACCATCACCAGCGCCTCGCCCGGCCCAATGTCCGGGACGTCGATCACCTCGTCCCGGATCGACTCCTGCGGCTCGCCGAACCGTTCGGGCCGAACGAGCTGGGCGTGCATCCGACCCGGGACGTCACCGATCGGGGGAAGCTCGCCGATCTCGTACAGGTCCTTGGCCACGCCCTCCACCCCATCGGCCCGCGCGGGTCGCGGGCTCCGACGATAGGCGAGAGGCGCGGCCGGCGACAAACCTCTCCGCCCCGACGACGGGGAGGCCTTCCGGCTGGTTCCTCAGTCGATGCTCGACACCTCCTCGGGCTCGGTCGCACCCACGTCCGGGGGGAAGGCGCTCTCCGGACATACCGCCGCCCGGGGACACCACCGGCAGTAGTGACCGGGGCTCAAGTCGGGCGCTCGTCCGGCCTGCGAGGCCGCCACGGCGCGGACGGCCCCGATCACGCGCTCGGCGGCGCGATCGAGGATCCGCTCATCCACGTCCTCCGCCTGCCACTCCCCTGAATCCAGGTACAGGGTGGCGACCCGGTACGGCGGCACCCCGAACCGGAGCGCCAGCAGCAGGGCGTAGAACCGCATGTCCTCGGCGTGCTCGGGCCAGGCCCGGCCGGTCTTGAGGTCGATGGCGAGACGCGTGGCCCGTCCCGGCTCGACCGGCGAGGCCGAACCGAGCACGAGGTCCATGGTCCCGCTGAGCACGACCGCACCGCCCAGCAGCTCCACCCGGACGTGCCACTCGGTGGAAGGTGCGAGCTCCCGCCGCATCCGCCGAAGCGGCGGCATCGTCGACCGGAACAGTTCCAGGGTCTTGGCCGCGTCCATCAGCGTCTCGTCCCGGCGAAGGCCGTCGAGGCCGTCCCAGAACCCCCGGAAGCCCTCGTCCTCGCCGAGTCGATCCGCCGCCTCCTCGACCAGGCCGTGAGGATCGCGGTCCTCCCGGCCGGCCACCTCGAGCTCGACCGCCTTGTGCGCCAGCTTCCCGGCTGCGAATCGCGGCGTGAACGAGAAGGGTTCGCGCTCCCCCGCCCGGACGGCGTCGAACAGCCCCGGGCACCGGGCCAGATCGTTCAGGCTGGACTTGCCGAGCCAAAGCGGATCGGCCAGCTCGGACGCACGAACCGCCTCCTCGATCCGATCGCGCAGGCGGGACACGACGTCTGCGGAGAAGACCGGGCGTTCGCCCGGCCCGATCAGCCGGTCGAGGGTCCGGCGCTGAGAAGGCGAGAGCTCCACGGTGGCATCCACATCGCAGATGGTAGGAGGACCCACTGACACGCCAAGAACTCGGCGGGCGCGCCCGTCGGGACGACCTCGTAAGGCCTACGGCTCGTCGCTCGGGAGTCGGAACCCCGAGCCTCGGCGGAGCGCGAGCGCCGAACGCATCCCGCCGAAGAACATAGGCAGGACGATCCTGGTGAACCGGCGCCGGTCCAGGACCGCGATGGCGGCGATGGTGAGCACCGGGGACCACACGAACGCGCTCCCCTCCGTCCACAGCCGCCACAGGAACCCGCCGTAGCCCACCGCCTGGAGGGCCATCGACAGGGCCTCGTTTCGAAGCACCAGGAACCCACCACCCAGGACGAGGAGCACAGCAGCGGCGACCGGACCGGGGATGTACCCATCGGCCGCGAGCCCCACCAGCACCCCCGCCCCCACGAGGGTGTCCGCGGAGAGGTCGAAGCCTCCCAGGCGGGTCCGGCCCCGGCCGGCGCGGGCCACCCGGCCGTCCGCGAAGTCGGTCAGCCACGCGACGGAAAGGAGGACTGCCGCGGGCGCGAGCCGGCCCCGGGCCAGGACTACCGCCAGGACGAGCGCCAGCGATGCGCGAGTGAGCGTGAGCGCGTCGGCCACCCACGCAGGCACCGCGCCGCCCTCCTTCGAACGTTCCTCCCGCCAGGACCCCTGCGTGCGGCTGACGATACACTCCGGGGACCATGGCCAAGACCGAGGAGGAGGCACCCCGGGTCCCTCCCGTCACGGTCGAGCAGCGGATCGAGGAGCTTCGTAAACGCAAGGCCGCGATGCTCGACCCCAACCGCAAGGACGCCGTCCGCAAACAGCACGAGCGGGGCAAGCTCTCGGCCCGGGAACGCCTGGAGCTCCTGGTGGACAAGGGCTCGTTCCAAGAGACCGACCCGTTCGCCGTCCACCGGTCGCACGACTTCGGGATGGAGCGTAACCGCCCGGCGGGCGACGGCGTGGTGACCGGGTACGGGACCGTCGACGGGCGGAAGCTGTTCGTGGCGTCCCAGGACTTCGCGGTGTTCGGCGGCTCGCTCGGCGAGGTGCACGCCGAGAAGATCTGCAAGGTCCTCGACCTCGCCGTCTCCACCGGCGCACCGTTCATCTCGATCAACGACTCGGGCGGCGCGCGGATCCAGGAGGGGGCCGCCTCCCTCGCCGGCTACGGCTACATCTTCGACCGGAACGTCCGGGCCTCGGGCGTGATCCCGCAGATCAGCGTGATCCTGGGCCCGTGCGCCGGCGGCGCCGTGTACTCCCCGGCCGTCACCGACTTCACGTTCATGGTCCGGGAGACCTCGCACATGTTCATCACCGGGCCCGACGTCATCAAGGCCGTCACCGGCGAGGAGGTCTCCTTCGAGGAGCTGGGGGGGGCCATGACCCACGCG